>JANPBK010000226.1:0-81569 GCA_031430395.1 Cyclobacteriaceae bacterium | reverse complement strand
ACCTAATAATATTGGTTCTTGGAATACATCAGTTGTTACCAATATGTCAGGGTTGTTTTCTCAAGCAAGTGCCTTCAACCAAAATATAAGCTCATGGAATACTGGGGCTGTTACTAATATGTCTAGTCTATTTGCTGATGCCGCTGCCTTCAATCAAAACATTGGAGTCTGGAACACTACGGCCGTTACTAACATGGCAGCTATGTTTGCTGGTGCCCTTGTCTTCAACAGAAACATAGGGGCCTGGAATACTGCGGCCGTTACCAACATGAATAGTATGTTTTTTAGTGCCTATGTCTTCAACCAAAACATCAGTGGGTGGAGTACTGCGGCCGTCACCGACATGAGTAGTATGTTTGGGTATGCCCGTGACTTCAACCAAAACATTGGTTCCTGGAATACCTCGGCCGTTACTAGCATGAGCAGAATGTTTGAAGATGCCTTTGACTTCAACCAAAACATCGGGGTCTGGAATACCTCAGCCGTTACCAATATGAATGGGATGTTTATTGATGCCTATGCCTTCAACCAAAACATTGGTACTTGGAATACATCTGCCGTTACTAACATGAGCAGAATGTTTGATTTTGCCACTGCCTTCAACCAAAACATAGGGGCCTGGAATACTGCGGCTGTTACCAACATGAGCGGTATGTTTGCTGACGCAAGCGCCTTCAACCAAAATTTGGGGACATGGACATTGAACCCTGCGGTCAACTTGAGCAACATGCTAAACAACACTGGTATGAATTGCAATAATTATTCAGCCACATTAATTAGTTGGAGTGCTAACCCATCTACGCCCAACGGCAGAACACTCGGGGCTTCCGGAAGGCAGTACGGCACTAATGCAGTAGCAGCAAGAACTAATCTAGCCAGCACTAAATTATGGACAATCACCGGAGATACACCATCCGGTGCTGTTTGTGTAGTGCCTAGTAACAACTTCATAACGGTTTGGAACCTTGCTCTCTCGGGCTCTGGTGCTAACCAACTATCTTTTAACACAGCAACGAGTGGCATAGTTAATTACACCTGGCAAGAAATTTCACCGGGCAGCGCATCAGGCAGTGGCACCACTCCAGGTGGCACACTCACCATCACAGGTTTACCAACTGGCGCCACTATTCGTTTGCAGATAGCGCCCACCAATTTCCACAGAATGTGGAACGATGATGGTTCAGATCGTAGCAGGCTTACGCTGGTAGAAAACTGGGGCAGCACAGCCTGGACAAGTATGCTAGTTGCATTTCTGGGTTGTGAAAATCTGCAAGTAACGGCCACGGATGTACCTAATTTGTCGGGTGTTGCTGATATGTCAGGAATGTTTCGAGGATGCAGCAACTTGAATTCAGCCAGCAATATTGGTTCTTGGAATACGGGGGCAGTTACCAATATGTCCAGAATGTTTCAAAATGCAAGTGCCTTTAACCAAAACATCGGCTCTTGGAATACGGGGGCTGTTACCAATATGTCATTTATGTTTCAAAGTGCAAGTGCATTTAACCAAAATATCGGGTCGTGGAATACTGGGGCTGTTACCAATATGTCAAGAATGTTTAGTAAAGCAAGTGCTTTTAATAATGGTGGAAATGGGTCTATCAACTCTTGGAATACTCCCGCTGTTACCAATATGGATAATATGTTTGATCAAGCAAGTGCCTTTAACCAAAACATCGGAGCGTGGACTTTAAACCTGGGAGTTGACTTGACCATCATGCTTGACGATAGTGGTATGGATTGTAATAATTATTCCGCAACCTTAATAGGTTGGAGCGCCAATACATCAACCCCTAATGTCAGAACACTAGGGGCTACCGGAAGGCAATACGGCACCAATGCAGTAGCGGCAAGAACTAATTTGACTGCCACAAAAGGATGGACAATTACGGGAGATACACCATCCGGAACTGTTTGTGGTTCAGTGTCTGTACCCACCATCACCAACTTCACCCCAACCTCAGGGCCAGTCAACACAACGGTTACCATCACGGGAACAAACTTTAGCACCATACCAACCAACAACGTTGTTTACTTCGGGGCTACCAAAGCAGTGGTAAACGTAGCAACGGCAACGCAACTTACGGTTGCTGTTCCAACTGGAGCAACCTTTAAACCGATTACTGTTTCCGTGAATGGATTAACCGCTCAGGCATCGAAACCATTTGTAGTAACCTTTGCTGGCGGCACTGCCCTTGATAATTGTTCTTTTGCTCCGCCACTTACCATTGGAACTGTTTCTTCTTCCTACACTCCCACCCTATGCGATTTGGATGACGATGGTAAAATAGATTTATTGATTCCGGAACTTTCCAACAATCAGTTGGCCATTTTCAGAAATACATCTGTTTCAGGAACACCATCATTTGCTGCTAAAATACCTTTCACTGGTTTAACGGAAGCACTTGCCACAGCCACAGGCGACCTTGATGGTGATGGCAAACCAGACATTGCCGTGGCCAACTATACTAATGGCCAACTCTCCGTCTATAAGAATCTGAGTACACCGGGCACCATTTCTGTAGCCACCAGAGTTATCTATACCATTCCTGCTTTTACAGATGAAGTTTCAATTGCCGATATAGATGGTGATGGCAAATTGGATTTAATTATCACCGCGTCTATCCAAGGTTTGATCGTGATGCGAAACCAGGGGTTTCCGGGTGTTATTGATGCGTCTACTTTTGCAGCAGGGGTAACCTTCGCCACGGGTCCCAATGCCTATCCCGTTGCATTAGGCGATATTGATGGTGACGGCAAACTCGATGCTGTGGTAGCCAACGCCAACACCTATACACTTTCGGTTTTACGTAATACAAGTACGCCCGGTGCCGTATCATTTGCTACTTCTATTACCCTCACTACAAATACCGGTACGCCAACTGCTGGTTATGGTACGGGGTATGTTTCGTTGGGCGACATTGATGGTGATGCTAAAATGGATATTGTTGCTGTTTCAAATACGGTAACCAAATTGTCTTTGTTCAGAAACATCAGCACACCAGGGTCATTGGCCTTTGACCCAAGATTTGATATTGCAACTGCAGGGATTGGGTTGGTTCCTCCACTAAGCGATTTGAATGGCGATGGCAAGTTGGATTTAGTTGCTGATAACGGGTCGTTGCAGATGCTGGTGTTTGAAAACACAGCTACATCTGGTGTCATCGATGCGTCTTCATTTAAAACACCGGTAGTTCTTACCCGCGCATCTTCTGCTATACCTCAACTTGGTGATGTAGATGGTGATGGGAGGAATGATATTATTTCAACCTCCACTAACTTGCAAGTGTTTAGGAATCTGGTTGGCACAATTTTTCCGCCCACGATTACTTCTTTCACTCCGACATCAGGTGTTGTTGGCGCCACTGTCACCATCACAGGTACAAACTTCAGCGCGCTCTTTTCAACAACGGTTGAGTTCAATGGCACGCCAGCTACCGTTACTGGGTCAACCGCCACCACACTTACTGTTACAGTGCCTGTGGGGGCAACAACCGGCCCTGTGAAAGTAACGATTGGATGCAACACAGTAACCGGAAGTAATTTTACTGTTGGCGCACCGGTTACAATTACCATCTCAAATCAACCGACCGACTTTACAGCATGTTTTGGGCAGGCCCCTATTGCCACATTTGCTACCAGCGCTACTGGCGCCACTAACATCATTTATCAGTGGCAACGTCAACTTATAGACTTCACCTTTGATGATGTGGTAGAGGGTGGTGCTTATTCAGGATCAAACACACCCACGCTCACGGTGAATACCGGTTTCGGACCTGTTTCCCCGGCCTATCGCTGTAGAATCAATGGCGACTTTGCCAGCCAACAGATTTCTAATACAGCTTCTCTGCTAACGGTTTTTCCTCCACTCGCACCTTCTATAATTGCCGCCAATAGATGTGGCCCCGGAAGTGTGACATTGACCGCATCGGGCGGAAGTAACGGCCAATATAGATGGTACACTGTTGCTTCAGGAGGAACGGCCATTGCAGGAGAGACGAATAGTAATTACGTTACACCTTCGATCACATCCACCACAAGCTACTATGTTTCACTAAACACCAATGGCTGCGAAAGCACTCGAACACTTGTTACCGCAACTCTTACTATTACGCCTCCACCAACGGCAACCGGAGCAAGTGCTTGTCCGGCAAGCGCAGTAACACTAAATGCCTCTGGCGGAACCAATGGGCAATACAATTGGTACACAGTTGCCTCGGGAGGAACGGCTATACCCGGAGAAGTCAACAGCATTTATCAGATTCCATCGCTTACTGCTTCTACAATTTTTTTTGTAAGCCTTACCATCAACGGATGCGAAAGCACACGCACTCCGGTGACGGCCACCTTACTCTCTACCGGGTGCGCTCCCGTGATCACCACGCAAACGCTCACCACTCAGGTAGAAGGTAAAATAGAAATCAATCTTCAATCGCTCATCACTACACCTGGCACATTAGATCCAACTTCAATTAAAGTTATCACACAACCAGCTAGCGGAGCCGTAGCCTCCATCACCAATTTTTTACTTGTCATCGATTACAAAGGCAAACCTTTTTCGGGAAAAGAAACGATTGATATTGAAGCATGTAATACCAACACCCTCTGCTCGCAACAATCTTTTAACATAGAAGTGGCTGCTGACATTGTAGTCTATAATGCAGTGTCACCCAATGGCGATAAGAAGAATGATTATTTATTCTTGCAATACATCGATGTTCTGGCTAACACAAAAACAAATCAGGTGAAGATTTACAATCGCTGGGGCGATGAAGTATTTTCAATCACTGATTACGATAATAACAATCGGATTTTTGCGGGGCTCACCAATGATGGTAGTAAGCTTCCATCCGGCACTTATTTCTATAAAATTGAACTGCCCTTGGCGGGAAAATCACTGTCCGGATTTTTTGAATTAAAATATTGATGCCCAACTCATAAAACGTAGCGTTTGGCTGCTGCTCTCAATAATTTGTCTGTGGGCAACAAGATCCGTTGTATTCGCAATACATCAACAATCCTTTCGTCATCAACCTTGTTTACGCAGGCATGGCCAATTACCAAATTGAAAATTCTAAAGTAAATCCTTTTCGCAAAGACTTTACACACAGCTCTACTATCTGATGGGGTCGCACCTTATCTTTGTGTCAGAGCATGTTCGCTTCAAACCCGCTTCGCTTATTAAAAATGGTCAGTGGTGCGCCTCTTTCGATTGATCTCAATGCTTCCGTTATCCTTCATGAAAATTATCAGGCAGGCTTGCTCACATAAAACTTCACAAACTACGGCCTTTTCGTGCAGGCACTTTTCAAAGATGTCATTCGATTGGGTTATATCTTTGAAGTGACCACCGATTCTTCGGTCGGTGCCAACTTTTCAACCCATGAAATTTGTATTGAATATCGGTTGAATGCTCATTTATTTCATCGAAACAGCAGAGGGTTGGGCTTCCGGCAATTCTTCGCTATCATTTAATTTTTTTACCTTAATAGAAATATTGCGTTTCTATGAAAGTCTCTTTCTTTCTCTTGATAGCTATTTGTATATCAAAAATCATCTGCGCTCAAAATAGTAGTCCGGCCGAGGCTCTTTTTTTGACTGGGCAGCAACAATATGCGGAGGGAAAATATCAAGCCGCAACCGATCGCTTAGAAAAAGCAGCCTCCGCATTTGAAAAGGAAAAAAATATTTCTGGACAAGTAAAGGCATTGAATCTTCTTGGAGAATGCAAAGCCAACCTCAACCAATGCGACCAATCACTTGAGATTTTGAATCGCTCCAAGACTTTGACGCTAGCCAATTTCAAGGCAGAATCTTCGGAAGTTGCGAACGCCTATTATTATCTGGCTCGTTCATTGGGTGGATGTGCACGCAAGCACGTAGAGGCAATCGACCTGATGCGCAAGTCTATTAAACTGAAGCGCAAATTATTTGGTGAAGGTGTTGAGGTTGCCCTTGATTATAACTATATGGGCTACATGTTCACGAATCTGGCTCGGCACGACTCAGCGTTTTACTACCTGCAAAAAGCATTGAACATAAGACAGAAAAAGCTACCCTCCGATGATATTGAGCTGGCCAACACCTATTACAACCTGGCCCGTAATTATGAAAATCAATATGAATTAGGGAAGGCGTTGGATCTTCATATGAAAGCATTGAAAATACGAAGAGCAAAGCTTGATCCCGGGCATGAATTGCTGGCAAATAGTTTGCATCAAATCGGAAGCGCGTATCAGAAACTTGGCAACTACGATCGTGCGCTGGAATATTGCAACCGTGCACTAGAGATAAGTATCAAATCTCTAGGCCCTGTTCATACCAATGTTGCTGCCAATTATCTGACCATTGGAAATTTGCATGGTTTTATGTTCAATTATCGCGAAGCCATCCGCTTTATCAAAGAGGGGAATTCCATTCTTGAAAAACTTTACGGTGATAAAAGTGACATACTTCCCACCTATGAAGCATATCTGGGAAGACTCTATGGAAATGTGGGGGAGCATACTTCTGCTTTGAACTCGTTTAAGAAGGCGCAGCTTCAGGCAGAAAAAAATTTGGGACCCAATCATGTCTACCTTGGTATCGTGTATAGTTTTATGGGGGATTACTATTCGGCTATCAATGAACCCTTGCTGGCTGAACAATATTGCCGAAAAGCAATGACCATATTCCGAAAAGCTTCTGGATCAAGCTCGGTAAGAGAGGCAGATATGCTGGGAAGGGTTGGTTCCATTCAAGTAAACGCCAAGAATTTTAAAGATGCCTTTGATAATTACGAATTAGCCCTGCGTATTTATCAATCAAAAATGGGCAGCCAAAACTCAAAGGTATCTTCGCTCTACCAATTGATCGGTGACGCACACGTGGAACAAAGGCAATTTCAAAAAGGGCTGATCAATTATCAAAAAGCGTTTTCATCAGTCGCCACCGGATTCAATGACACCTTGCATTTGTTTTCGAACCCAGCGCTTCAGCAATTGGACAATAAACCGATGTCCCTTCGAATCGCGAGAAAAAAAGCACAGACGCTTGTTCAATCATTCCATGCCGATCCGAGCGAAGGTGATTATTTAAAACACTCCCTCACCACCTACCTCTATGCCGTTGATTTGATAGACGACATCGCTGCAGGATACACCCAGGAGAGCGCACGAACTGAACTCGAAAAGGACAGTCGCGTCATTTATAATGAAGGTATTCGGGTAGCTTACACTCTATATTTAAAAACAAAGGATACCCGGTTTATTCAAGATGCTTTTCTGATTTCAGAGAAAAGCAAAGCATCCATCCTGATGGAAAATATCCGAGACACGCAAGCGAAAACGCTGGCGGGCGTTCCCGATAGTCTGATTGAACGAGAGCGTGATTTTAAGATTGAGTTGGCCTATCAACAAAGTGCGTTGCATGGAGCCATCAGTAAGAAAGATACGACATCCATCACTTTACAAGAAAAAAATATATTTGAACTACAACAGAATTACAATAAGTTAAAAATCCGTCTGGAGAAAAACTTTCCTTCGTACTTCAATTTTAAATATAATCAGGCCGATGCTTCGATAGAAAAAGTGCAACAGTCATTGGATCAATCTACAACCTTGGTTGAGTTCTTTCTTGGCGACAGCTCCATCTATAAGTTTACCATTTCCAGAAATACGGTTACTTTCGAAAAAATTGATGACGGTGATGCTCTCACCAAACGAATGAGCGATTATGAAAAAAGTCTGACTGATGCTGATTTTATTTTAAATTCCCGAAATGAAGCTGATCAACTTTATACCTCCACCGCCTACGCATTGTATGAAACTTTATTAAGGTCATCACTGGATGGAAAATCTTCGGCCACCAAACTGATTATCATTCCGGATGGCAAGCTGGCACAATTCAGCTTTGGTTCGTTGATTAATCAGAAAGCAACTGGTAAAAATCCGGATTATAAAAATCTGCACTATCTATCGAAGGAGTTTCAAATCAGTTATGCCTACTCATCTTCCTTGACAAATGAGGTTTTTGTCGTTCGGAAAAAACCAAAAAATGTGTTTGCCGGATTCGCTCCCTCCTATGCTGGAAATCAATATGCCAATCTCGATACATTGAAGCATCCGATGACCTATTTAGCTATGCGTAGTGGATATTTGCCATTACCCGGTGCTGCGGATGAAGTGAAATCGATCAGTCAATTCATGAAGGGTGACGCTTGGCTAAGTAATGAAGCAACCGAAACGAACTTCAAATTGAATGCGGCCAATTATAGTATCCTCCACTTGGCCATGCACAGTTTACTCAACAATGAACATCCTCAATACTCCGAGCTATTGTTTAATCATGTGAACGATTCGATCAATGACGGATATCTCACCGTGGCAGAAATTTATAATCTTCAATTAAAAGCTTCGATGGTCGTACTCAGCGCGTGTAGCAGTGGCTTCGGGAAGGTACAACAAGGTGAAGGTCCGATCAGCATTTCGCGTGCATTCAGTTACGCGGGGTGCCCCAGTGTATTGATGAGTCTTTGGAAAATTCCTGATGAGGTTACCCAAAAAGTAATGACTTATTTCTACGCTGAATTAAAAAATGGGAAATCAAAAGACGAGGCACTGCGCCTTGCGCAGATAAAGTTTTTGAATGGTAACAACGACCCGCTGTACCATCATCCCTACTTCTGGGGTAGTTTTGTTGTGATGGGCGATACGGAACCGCTACCGGAGAAATCGCTGACGTGGATTATTTATATCGGCATTGCTGTGATATTTCTCGTGGCCTTTTGGCTCTATAGAAGGAAACTTCAGTCGACAGCTATTCAAGCCCCTTAAGTAACTGTTGCGCTTCGCTCAGTTTATAATGTTGTGGATTCCCACTAATGGTTGCCAGTATTTCTTTTGCTTCACGCTTGTTGCCAGCTTTTAGTAAAGCCAATACCTGAAACCATTGCGCTTGCTGGGAATAACGACTGCTTGCAATTACATCGGCCTTCAATAAAGTAGTTGCTTCTGTATAATGCTTACCATAGAGCTGACTTAATGCATGATAAAAGACAATGGAGGCATTTTCCTTTTCATATTCCATGGCTAGCTCGAAATACGTTGATGCCTTGGCGAACTCTCCTTGCGCATACAATTGAAATGCCTTCTCCCTGGAAGATTCATCGCCATCACTCCGAACGATCGTGGATATTGAATAGGGTTGCGTTAATTCTTTGTCTACCATTTCTTGATAGTCGGGTTCTGAAACCAATATTCGTATCACAGCACCTACTGTAATCAAAAGCAATAATGCAGCCGCAATTCGGAGCGGGTATTTTACGGTTATTCGTTTTGGCCTGGTATGTTTGCTTATTATTTCCAATTGTTTTTTCCTGAAATCCTCCAGGTAGGATTCTTGTGAGGCTTCATCCTCTTTAAATTCTTTGTTTAATCGAATAATCCCATCTGCAATACTCCGCGCGACCTCATCTGTCTTGATTAATTCGCTGATCTCAAGAGAAGTCTTCTTGTCTGTCAATCCAAGCAGGTAGTCTCTGATAATATCGTAATCGTATTTACTATTCATTCTTTATGTGTTCTTGCTGTTAAAATCCTTCAATGCCAATTTCAATTTGTTACGGGCTGCAGATTTTCTATTCGCCACTGTCTTTTCATTCAGCCCTGCCATCTCTGCTACCTCATGATTGTCGTATCCTTGTTGGTACCACTGCCATATCTTGTAATCTGTGTCATCTAAGTTCTCCTTAATAATCCGGTCGATGTTTTCAATCGCTAACTTCTCCTCTGCTTCTGGGCGATGACTGTTGACTATCTCATAGTTGTCTTCCAGAATTTTTTTTCTTCGTTCGGTGGTTGACCAAACTGTGTTGCACTCATTTTTTGCTACCGTAAAAAGCCAACTTTCAAAGTTTTCAATTTCCGATGGGCGTTCATATTGCAAAAGTTTTATCAACGTTTCAGAAGCCGCATTCTCCGCCAGTTCAATGGTCCTTAACCTTCCCATGCAAAAAGCAGTCAAACTTTTTTGATAGTAAGTATAAAGTTCTCCAAAGGCTGCCCTATCGCCCCGCACATACCTCTCCCACAAAGTGCTCTGACTTGCCTTCTTTTTGAACGATATGAGCATGCGACCTATTGGATAGACAAACAACAAACGGGTTTTTCCCGATTTTCAATAAAGTTATTGGTTTTCAATAAAAGTTCGGGAAAAAAAGAGCGCTCATCGGTCTTAGTAGTAAGTAAACTCTAGTTTTTAATGATGAACTACATTAGGATTGGCAGCAAAGAAACTATATCTAAAGACAAGCATCAACTTGGGCAAAGGCTATTCATTTATGTTGCGATCGTAATTAGTTTGCTATTCCATCATGATTTATATGGGCAAAGTCCAACTATAACAAATTTCAATCCCTCCTCCGGCCCCATCGGCACAACGGTTACCATTACCGGAACAAACTTCAGCACAACACCCTCTAACAATATTGTTTATTTCGGAGCCACTAAAGCAACAGTAACTGCGGCTACATCAACACAACTTACCGTTGCAGTCCCAATGGGAGCAACGTATCAGTCTATCACCGTTCAGGCAAATGGATTAACGGCCTATTCAAGCAAACCGTTTATTGTCACCTTTGGAACGGGCGGAAATATTAACGCATGCAGTGCCAACCCAAAAGTTGATTTTGGTGTTGGTGCTCAACCTTATGAAGTAGCACTCGGTGATTTGGATGGCGATGGAAAAGCAGATATGGTGGTGACCAATTATAACAGCAAAACTATTTCTGTTTTTAGAAATACGGCTTCATCCGGATCTATCACTTCTGGTTCTTTTGCACCCAAGGTTGACTTTATCGCCACAACAGGCACTGCCTATACTCAGGGAGTTGCGCTAGGCGATATTGACGGTGATGGAAAACTGGATATAGTAGTAACGAATTATATTGATAATTCCGGTACTGCAACTGTCGCCATTTTCAGGAATACCTCAGTTGCCGGTTCCATTACTTCCGGTTCATTTGCTACACGGGTAGACTTCACTTGCCCTGGCGCATTTTTTCTGGCCATCAGAGATTTGGACGGTGACGGCAAACCTGAAATAGCCGTTGCTACATATTTTAACAAAGCTATTGCCGTGTTCCGCAATGTCAGCACTCCAGGAATTATCGATGCTACTTCATTAAGCCCTCCCGTTAATTTTATAGCCACATTGACCTATTCAAACGGCATCGCTATTGATGACATTGACGGGGATGGTAAGCCGGATTTAATAGCGATCGACCAGAACAACAATACCGTCAGCGTATTGAGAAACACCAGCACACTAGGTGCCATTGATGCAACTTCGTTTGCTCCGCGTGTTGAATTTTTAACTGGCTCAATTCCATATTTTGTAACCGTGGGTGACTTGGACAATGACCAAAAACCAGAATTGGTGGTTTCAAATTATGGTGGCTCGTCCATATCTATTTTCAAAAATGTAAGTACATCCGGAACCATTACTCTTAGCTCGCTATCGCCTAAAGTGGATTTTGTGACTGCTGCAAACCCACAACATATTGCCATTACAGATTTTGATGGAGATGGCAAACCCGATTTAGCGGTAGCCAATAGTACTCCACTTGTAGCTGTCTATAAAAATACCACAGTTAGCGGAACAATCTCATCCGGTTCATTTTCGTTGGGTAGTAGTTTCACAACAGGCTTCAACCCCTATGGTGTAACTGCCGGAGATTTGGATGGGGATGGCAAGCCGGATTTGATCACCGCAAATTTCGGTTCAAATTCAGTTTCTGTAATTCGTAACGCAGTACTGGAAGCACCCTCGCCAACGATCACTTCCTTTAATCCATCCACAGCTGTTATTGGTACTACTATAAATATTTTGGGAACGAACTTTAGTACTACTCCTGCCAACAACATTGTAAAATTCAATGGCATTGCTGCAACCGTGACAATAAGCACTACAACAACCATAACTACTACTGTGCCCGCTGGGGCCACTACGGGAACAATAAGTATTACAGTTGGGTGTAATACGGCAACCAGTGCTGGCAGTTTTATTATTGGTTCACCTTGTTCGCCAGGAACTATTGACAGTGGAGGTTTGGATACCACATTCGATCCGCAAATCCAAAACCCTGTGCCCATTGAAGCTGTAGAACTTCAGTCCACAGGAAAAATTATTGTGTTAACCCAAAACAGCATACAGATTGGTGGTACAAATTATCTTTCAGGTCTCCTTCGTTTTAATTCCGATGGCTCCGTTGATCCCAGTCTTAACATAGGTGGACCCTCTGGCACAAAACATCAAATGCTAGTGCAGCCCGATGATAAAATCATAATAATAGAGGACTCCGGCTATTCCATTGATTTATCCCGGCTCAACGCTGATGGCACATTTGATAAAAGTCTCGTGTCTTTTGTAGTAGGAACGTATAGTGCAGAATTTGGCCCTATCGCGCTACAGCCTGATGGAAAAATTATTTACACTTCGCATGATACATTCAGCTACATGGATAACCTTACCCGCCTTAATAGTGATGGGTCCAGTGATCCGTCTCTTATTGCTCCAACTGATTTACATGTATCGGTCATCAAACCCAAAGCTGACGGAACAATCCTTGTGGGTTCGTTTTGGACTCCTGGCATTTATAAGTTAGATGCGTTTGGAAGTTTCGATTCAACATTCGACCCTGGTTCAGGAACAAATAACCAAGTGCTGGATATGGCCATACAACCCGATGGCAAGATTATCATTGTTGGCGACTTTGATTCCTATAATGGCGTTACACGCAAAGGCATTGCCAGGCTTAATGTTGATGGCTCGCTCGATAATTCGTTCGACCCCGGAGGTGGATTCACGTTGTATGAGGTTCCCAACTCCGTGCTACTTCAGCCAGATGGTAGAATAATTGTTGGAGGAAATTTTCTATCCTATAACGGCAACTCGCGCATAGACTTAGTGCGCATTAACCCAGATGGCACACTGGATTGCTCTTTTGATGGAGGTCCGAATATAAATACTGGCCTTGTTGATATTGCCTTACAGCCCAATGGTAAAATTGTAGGCGTGGGCGATCTGACCACCTATGAAAATACAACCCGGAATGGATTGGTTAGAGTAAATAATTTAGTTACTAGCTCGTGTGTACCAACCGCACAGCGCAATGCATTAATCGCACTTTACAATTCAACAAATGGAGCAAGCTGGACTAACAAGACCAATTGGTTGAGCGCAGATGAAAGTACTTGGTTTGGCATAACTGTGAACAGCTGCAATATCACTGAAATATCATTGGGTAATAACAATCTAACGGGCTTTATACCTATAGAAATCAAAAATCTTCCAAACCTCACCAATCTCGCTTTGTCAGAAAATAAATTATCAGGTGGAATTCCAATTGAGCTTGGCAATTTGGCTTCTCTTCGATATTTAGATTTGTTATCAAATCAATTGACGGGCACAATTCCAGATCAATTGGGAAATATCACTACACTCGAGGGATTAAATCTGTCGAAAAACCTGCTTACAGGATCAATACCAATTTCTCTTGGAGGACTTACCATCTTATCCTTTTTGGAAGTCTACTCGAATCAACTTACCGGAACAATTCCTGCTCAGCTTGGCAATGCATCCTCCATGGCATTTATGCGATTGTCTGATAACAAGCTTACGGGAACAATTCCATCTTCTTTTGGAAACCTCACACAGCTATTTCTTTTGGATCTCGAACAAAACTTATTGACAGGTCCAATCCCACCACAACTAGGCAATCTCACCTTGATGAAGTACATGAACCTCTATAGCAATCAGCTTACAGGACCCATTCCAACTACGTTCGGAAATCTCATCAACCTGGAGACGTTAAATATTTTTACCAATCAACTGAGTGGAACGCTACCGGTTGAACTCGCACTATGCACACAATTAAAACACCTTGAAGTAGCAGAAAATCTTTTTACGGGCACGCTTCCAATAGCCTATCAAAGCCTTGTTAATCTGGAGATCTTTCAAATCAACAACAATAGTTTTACCGGTCCCGTACCCATCGAATACCTTGCCTGGACCAAGATCAAAGACTTGTACCTGTCCAATAACCAGCTTGATGCAATTCAAACATTCCCGCCCGCACTTATTACCAACCTTGCTGTTGAAAATAATAAACTTGACTTTGGCGATCTGGAATCTAATATTGGAACAACAGGATATGTCTATAGTCCACAGGCTGCACTTCCCGGAGGTGCGTTCAACTTGAATGCCGGCAGCGCGCTGACAATACCATTTACAACTTCAGGTACTGCCAATCAGTATCAATGGTTTAAAAATGGTGCACCTATACCCGGAGCTACATCTTCTACCTTTTCTATTCCTACAACAGCCGTAAGTGATGCCGGAAATTACACCGTGAATATCACGAGTTCAATTGTAACCGGCTTAACGTTGAGTTCCTTACCTTTTGTGGTCACCATCGTCCCGGTGATTATTATTTCTACACAGCCTATCGACTTCGTTGCTTGCGTTGGTCAAACTGCTACCTTCACAACTGCAGCCACCGGCACCACCAACATTACGTATCAATGGCAATATTCTCCCGATAGTATTGTTCCTTTTGTAGATATTATCAACGGAGGCGGGTATTCTAATTCAAATACCTCCGTGTTGTCCATCAATACTACAGGATCATTTGGAGCAGGTCGCTATCAATGCCGCATCAATGGTGATTTCGCCACCCAAGTAATCTCTTTCGATGAAGGACTATTTATCAATCCACTTCCTGCTGCTCCCTCAGCGGTGGGCGATAGTAAGTGCCCTACTTCAATATTATTAAATGCTTCAGGCGGCACCAATGGTCAATACAAATGGTATACTGTTCCAACAGGCGGTACAGCGATTGCAGGAGAAGTGAATAGCAGCTATACAACACCCGTTCTTACTGTTTCTACGACTTATTATGTTGCAATTTCCAGTGGCGGTTGCGAAAGTTTAAGGACCCCTGTAGTGGCCAACATTCTTACCGCTGGCTGTACTGGGCCTGTCATTAATGTCTCACCATTGGCCACTCGAGTAGAGGGCAAAATTGTAGTAGATCTGATTCCTCTTATTACTACCACCGGCATTCTAGATGTGAATTCGATTAAAATAATAATACAGCCGGGCAGCGGTGCGTTAGCTACCATCAACAACGGACTACTCACGATTGATTATTCAGGAAAGGGATTTTCTGGAATCGAGTCAATCACTATTGAAGCTTGCACCACCATCGGATTTTGTACACAGCAAGCTTTAAGCTTAGAAGTAGCGGACGAAATTACCGTATACAATGCGGTGTCTCCCAATGGCGATAAGAAAAATGACTACCTATACTTGCAGTACATAGAAATATTGTCCTCTACAAAATCGAACCGGGTTAGTATTTACAACCGATGGGGCGATGAGGTTTTTTCTATCTCGGATTATGATAACAATACGCGTGTCTTTGCGGGGCTCACCAATGATGGCGGCAAACTTCCCGCGGGCACTTATTTCTATAAAATCGTTTTACCGGACGCAGGTAAGACGCTGACGGGATTTATTGACTTAAAATATTAAAAGGCATGGAAGACATTTCTACTATGAACTTTGACGGAAAATCACTTCCTCCCTCACATCATCATGCGATAGCAGTATTCACAAAGAAGTGTGAGATTTGGAATATGAAACCCTTCATTATACTGCTCCTTGTTTTTGTTTGCTTTTCAGTGACTGCTCAGCAAGACCCGCTTTATTCGCAGTACATCAATAATCCGCTAGTGCTAAACCCCGCTTACGCAGGCCTTACCAATAACCTCAATATTTCCGTTGGCTATCGCTCTCAATGGGCTGGCTTTGAAGGCAGTCCAAAAACGATCAATTTCAATGGTCATATTTCGCTCCTCAACAATAAAATGGGAACCGGATTGATGGTGATTTCAGATCAAATTGGAAATAGTAAAATCACCGAAGTATTTGGAAGTTACAGTTACCGCATCAATATAACGGAAGATAAAATTTTATCTTTTGGGTTGCAGGCGGGCTTCACTAATTATCAGATTGACAATTCGAAAGTGAACCCCTTTGACAAAACTGATTTACTCTTTCAAGGCAATTCTACTGAAATGAAACCTAGTTTTGGATTCGGGGTGATCTTAAAAAGCGATAAATTTTTTGTAGGTCTTTCCGTGCCCCGAATGTTACGCACAACCTTAGAAACGCAAGGGCTGCAATCTTCCCTGTATACGCAACATTACTATTTAATGGGTTCCTATTTATTTTATTTGAAAGAGCGCCTTCGTTTCAAGCCCGCTACGTTATTGAAATTGGTGAGCGGGGCGCCTGCATCAATAGATCTCAATGCTTCTTTAATCATTCATGAAAAATACCAGGCGGGATTGCTCACAAGGAATTTTAATACATATGGACTTTTCGTACAAGCGATTTTGAAGGACAAATTCCGGTTCGGATATGTATTTGAAATACCAACTGGCTCATCGGTGGGTACCAATTTTTCTTCGCATGAAATTACGATCGGGTATCGTCTTAATGTGCTCAGTACACATTCCAATCGGGACGTGCTTAGTTTCTGATTTGTGTAGCAACTGTTTTTAAATCGAAGCTCGATGCAACGAGGCCTTGAGTGAATTCCTCCTACGTTAAATTATTTGATCCGACTAAATCAGAATACCAATTTGTGATCACGGGCTGTTTTCAGAAGCAACTGAACGCTATTTGCATGAAATTTTCGGAGCAGATTTTTGCGATGAGTTTCTATCGTTAGCGGGCTTAAGAAAAGCTTCTCAGCAATTTGAGGCCCATTCAATCCGTCTGACAACAGTTGAAGAATTTCCCTTTCTCTACGAGTCAGTAAAGGAATATCATCTTGCGCTCCTTTAACATTTTGAAACTGCTCTAACACCTTGTCGTTTGCCGCTTCACTTAGATATACTTTCCCGTTTAGTACCGTTTGGATAGCGTTTAAAAGTTCTGCACGTTCCATATTTTTGAGTACATAACCATTTCCTCCCCTTTGTAAAAGTCCGGTGATAATGCCGGCCTCATTGGTTGATGTGAGCCCAATTATTTTCACTCTTTTGTGTGTCTTTCTGATCTTTTCGCACAACTCAAGGCCATTCATGTCTGGCAAACTGATATCCAATAAAATGATATCAGGTTCTTCGGCATCCAAAAAAGCAAGCGCTTCTGCTGCCGTTTTTGAGGCTCCGGCAATTTGCATAGAAGATTCATCACGCAGCATGGTTTGTATGCCATCGCGTACTAATGGATGATCGTCTACAATTAATATTCTTGTCACTGCGATACTTATTAATAGCTAGTGTGAGTAAAGTAAGGTCATTTTGATTGTGCTTCATTGATCAAGAAATCCATCATGACAGTTGTCCCAATATTTTTCTGCGAGTCAATGCTCATTTTCCCATTCAGGTAATTCACGCGACTTTGAATGGTGGCAATACCTGCATGTTTATCTTCATCCCCTTCTTTCGTATTAAACCCTCGGCCGTTGTCTTCTACAATTACACTAAGGCGTTCATTTTCTCTGATAAATTGAATGATCGCTTCTGTAGCATTAGCATGTTTAATCACATTATTTAAAAGCTCTTGGATGATTCTGAATAACATAATTTCTGTCGTAGCATTCAGTCGTTTAGTCATTCCGTGCACTTCTAACGATACAGTTAATAATTTCCCGGCACTGATGTTGTCGCATAAGTCTTTTACGGCATTGGCTAACCCCAGTTTCATCAATACTTCGGGCATCATGTTATGAGCTATTCTTCGTACCTCTACAGAAGCCGTGTCAACAATCGCATAACTTTTTTGAAACAGCTCGTTTTCTTTTAAAGCAGGCGTATCATGCTGTAGCGTACTGAAATACATTTTAACGGTTGAGAATAAACCTCCCAATCCATCGTGAAGATCTTTTGCAATTCGCGTTCGTTCGGCTTCCTGACCATTGATCATGCTTTGCAGGGATATAACCTGCTGCTGACGTTCTAAGAATTTAATTTGTTCCAATTGCAATATCTTCTCGCGTTCTGTGAGCATTTGTTTTTGCCGTATGTTTCTATAGAACAAACCGATGATCAATATGATAGCCGAAGACAGAACCCCTCCTACGATAAGTAGGCGGTTTCGCTTAACCACTTCCAATTCCTGTTGTGTGTTAGCAACCGTAAGAGCAGCAATTTCACGCTCCTTTTTCTGGCTTTGATATTTAGACTCAAGTGTGAGAATTTCCTTTTGTGTTTCCTTATTGGTAGCACTATCAGCATATTGCCTGTTCAACTCGGCAAAATTCAAGGCTGCTTTATAATTACCCGATAAGGAAGCAATTTTTTTCAAGA
Source organism: Cyclobacteriaceae bacterium (assembly GCA_031430395.1). Taxonomy (GTDB): domain Bacteria; phylum Bacteroidota; class Bacteroidia; order Cytophagales; family Cyclobacteriaceae; genus ELB16-189. Next base: position 63,207 of record JANPBK010000226.1, on the reverse strand, counting down.
CATCATAAGTGCTGGCAACTACTTTGTACTCTTTCAATTTCTTCCCGATAGCGTTTGACTCTTTTGCATATGTCTCTGCTTCGATATATCTTCTTATTTTAAAATAAAGCTTTGATATATTATCTCCTACTTCAGCCTTCAAGTAATCATTATGCGTACTATCGCATAATTGATATGCTTTAGTATAAGCAGCTAGCGATTTCGGCAAATCATTGATGCATTCGTAAAAATATCCTTCATTGTTTGCTACGAGCGTTGTCAGTACAACATTCTCGATAGATCGATTCATGATAATGGCAGAGTCCAAATAACGCTTTGCGATCATTTCATTGTTTAATTGAATATAGGCATCAAAAATGTCCAGATAGAGTAGTACACGATAACGCGCTTCGTTTGGGTAATTTTTTAGGGCCAATGCTCTTTTCTCATATTCAATACCTTTTTCAAATTGCTTTTCAGCAATGAGATTATGACCAATATTCCCATATGTTTGAGGCAATTGATCTTTTAATTTGGCAGAAGTAGATTGGTCAATCAATTCCGCAGCCTTTAGTAGGTAATCCACTGCTGTACTATAGTCTGACTGATAGTTGTACAATCTCGCATACGCATTGTAACAATTAATTTGTAATACAGTATCCTTTATTACTGTCAACAGCTTTTCTGCTGCGCCTAAATAAAATCTAGCACTGTCATATTCTGAAAGGTTGGTATAGGTAGTGCCCAAATTGTAACTGACACGAGCCCTTTGTTTTTTCATATCTAATCGTTGTGTGATCGGCAACGCTTGAATCGCATATTTTAAGGTAGAGTCATACAATCCTTTTTCGTAATAAAATCGCTGGAGTAGAGCCAGCGCATTGACCGAATTACTATCGGGCTTACTTTTATTTGCAATTGCCTTAAGACTATCTGGGTAATGGTGTTGTCTATTTTGGGTCAATCCCTTCTGTGTTGTTAACACATTGAAAAGAAAAAGGAAAGCCAAAAAGACAATTCGCATAGGATGGATAAGTTGCTCCAATTTACATCATTGAAGGCACTCTGTATCTACCTGCTTTCAGGTATTTTTTAGTCAACTAATTCATGGTTTTCAGGTATTGATCTTGGTCAACAACAAGTCTACTTTTAATGATACAAACTGCACTTCCACTTAACTACTAACAAATATGAAAAAGGTATTCTTCTTAGTTGTCGCATTGATAGCAACCATCAATGCCTTCTCAACCGTGCGCACGGTGAGTAGCAACCCGGCAACGTTAGGCCAGTTTAGCACGATACAAGCCGCCATTGATGCCAGTGCTGATAGTGACACGGTGTATGTATATGGCAGCCCTAACAGCTATGCCATCTTCACAATTCAAGATAAAAAGATAACGGTGATTGGCCCCGGTTGGAATCCCGATAAGAATCTTCCGCTTACGGCAACGGTTGATGGGGCAACCTTTCGGAATTCTCCTGCCGGAGGTAGTCCGGATGGCTCTGAACTTCAAGGCCTTATTTTTCTCTCAACTATTCGTCCATCAGCTATTAATGTTGGGGGTGATCTCGCAGTCAACAACCTAAGATTTATACGATGTCAATTTAATGGGGCCTTGAATTGGGACTTAGCCTCTAGCGGCTTTTTGATTGAGGGGTGTATCTTCTATAACACGCTTAACTTTAGTGGAGGCTTGACCTATCAGAATTTTCTATTCCAGAATAATTTATTTTTCTTCCAAGTCTGTTGCCTAAGCAGTACAATAAATGCTCTTACCAATAGTGTGAATATCCGGTTCGACCATAATCTTTTTACCAGCAGTAATAATAATGGTGGCGGAACAGCTTCCATTTTTAATTCCAACTCTCGTTTTCTAACCCTTTCAAATAATATTTTCAACCAGGCCAATGTAGGCAACAACGTAAGCTTTAGCACATTCACCAATAATATCACGAATAACATAACCCTGAATTCTTCCAATGCAACTTCCAACGCTACCCCCTGGGCAATTAATAGCAATGTAGATGGTGGAGGAAACGTGGCCAATACAAGTCCTGGAATGGTGGATCAAGCAACCATCAATAATGGAAACGGATCTCCAAATCTAAACTTTACGATCGCTAGTGGCCCTGGTAATAACTCGGGAAGTGATGGTAAAGACATGGGTATGCTCTTTGATGCCACCGGTAGTTTAAACTGGAATAATAGCCGGAACAGCCGTGTACCACGCATCTTCAGTATGAACATCACCACACCTACAGTAACACCGGGAGGCAATTTAAGTGTGACAGTAGATGCCCGGAAGAGCAATTAGATGTTAACCAGAACTCATAACTTGACTAGAAGAAGTCAACAGTTGACATTTAAAAGTCGGTTGTTGACAGCATTCATTTTTATTTTTCTTGCCGGAATTCCCATTCAGAGTTTTTCGCAGAGTGTACTAAAGGCTGAATATTTTTTTGATACTGATCCGGGTGTGGGCAATGGAACCGTGATACCGTTTACGCCCACAGGAGGTAATGTTACGTTTACAACGAACATTCCTACAGGCTCTCTGAGTCAGGGGTTTCATCAATTGGCGATTCGCGTCAAAGAAACTGGTGGGCTATGGAGTGAATTTGAAAATCGTGGGTTTTACATTACAGCCTCTACTACAGATGTTGCAAATATTACGTCTGCCGAATATTTCTTGGATACAGATCCTGGTCAAGGAAGCGGCACACCCATTTCGGTGACAGCCGGAGCGACAACAAATTTCACCGTCAGTATTCCTACCACAAGCCTTAGTACTGGCTTTCACTTTTTAGCGATCCGAACAAAAGATGCCAGTGGTAAATGGAGTCTTTTTGAAGGTCGAGGATTTTACATTACTGCATCAACCAGCAATGTTCCAGATCTGGTGGCTGCGGAATATTTTTTTGATGCCGATCCCGGTAACGGAAATGGAACTCCTATCTCCATTACCGCTGGCGCAACCTCTAATTTTACAGTCAGTCTTCCGGCTACCGGCCTACAGCCTGGCTTTCATTTTCTGGCAATACGTACAAAAGGTGCGAATGGCAAGTGGGGGGTTTTTGAAAGTCGCGGATTTTATGTGACGGGCTCAACCACGGATGCTCCAAACATTACCAAAGCAGAATATTTTTTTGATACCGATCCCGGTAACGGAAATGGAATTTCTATACCCATCACACCAGGCGCCACTACCAACTTCACGGCAACCATTCCTATAACAGGATTATCAACCGGTTTTCATTTTCTGGCAATCCGCACCAAAGGTGCCGATGGCAAGTGGGGCATTTTTGAAAGTCGCGGATTCTATGTCTCGCCTATTAATGCAACGGTCGGTAATATTGTCGCTGCTGAATATTATATTGATACCGACCCCGGAGAAGAAAATGGCATCGCCCTCACTGTTAGCCCTACAGGGCCTACTATCAATCAGATTTTTCCTATTTCGATTTCAGGAGTTACCAGTGGTGCTCACAAATTAGGCCTCCGAGTGAAAGATGCTAATGGAATTTGGAGTACTGTTGAAACCGCAGACTTCAGCGTGCTGGTTTGTACTCCACCACCCGCACCAACTGCACCGGGCGCCAGTCGTTGCAATAGCGGAACGGTAGTGTTAACTGCGACTGCCGGAGCGACTGGATCACAAGTGTATCGATGGTATGCCGATGTGAGCACCACGACAATTCTGTTTACCGGGCCATCGTTCACTACACCAAGCATTTCCGCCTCTACAAATTATTTCGTTTCGGTTTTTGACCCTGTCACTTTATGCGAAAGTGTCCGAACCAGTGTAACCGCAGGAGTGATCAGCACCTCTCCCCCTATTTTAAATGTGACTGGTACAGTCACAATTTGTCTGGGGAACTCCATTACGTTAATTGCACCCGCTGGCTTTTCGACTTATTTATGGTCAACCGGAGAAACCACTCAAACTATTTCTGTGAGTACTTCTGGAAGTTATACCGCTGCGGTAGGAAACGGAACTTGCTCCAGTGTGCCTTCTGCTGCTGCTGTTATTTCTGTTTCACCCAAGCCATCGAAGCCAGTCATTTCAGTTACGGGAAGTCTATTATGTGCAGGGCAGCTAATCACACTACAAGGACCGACTGGATTTACCTATGCGTGGTCAAATGGTGCAACTACTCAACAAATTTCTCCAACCTTAGCAGGTAGTTATACTCTTGCTGTATCTGATGTCAATGGCTGCACAAGTCTGGTATCTGATGCAATTACGATCAACGCGCCTCCTGCGAAGCCATCCATATTTGTAGTTGGGGGTACAACATTATGTCAGGGTCAATCATCCACGTTGGTTGGTCCAACTGGTTTTACTTCTTATTTATGGTCCACAGGAGCTATTACCCAACAGCTCATAGCGAATGCTGCGGGCAGCTATACCTTGCGAGTAACGGATGCCGGAGGATGCACAAGTGTTTTATCCGATCCTGTGGTAATCTCAATTAACCCTTCACCTGCCAAACCCATCATCACTCCTTCGGGAGTTACAACAATTTGCGTAGGTCAAAATGTTACCCTTTCTGGTCCAACTGGTTTTGGATATGTATGGTCAACCGGTGCAACTACACAACAAATTTCGGTCGGCCAAACCGGTAGCTACTCGCTCATCGTGCGGGATGCGCTCGGATGCACGAGTGCTTTGTCAGATCCTATGGTAGTTACCGTTAACCCGTGCGGACCAACGAATAATACTCGTCCTCCTGTAATTCAAAATAAAATTATTACAGTATCTGTTGATGGAAGTACCACACTGAGTTTGGTAGAATTAATCACAGATGCAGATAATGATTTGGATTTATCCACTCTCAAAATTATGAATTTACTTGGAAGTGGTGCTGTTGCGTCCATAAATACCAATGGAGAATTGTCACTGAATTACAAAGGAATTCAATTTGCAGGTGATGAGGTGATTCGCATCGAAGTATGCGACCTCGTTAACAATTGCACCCGGCAAGATTTTACAATTAAAGTCGTAGGCAACATTATTGTTTACAATGCGATTTCCCCCAATGGAAATAATATGAACGAAGTATTGTTTCTAGAATACGTGACGCTATTAGAAGAGTCAAAAACAAATACGGTTAGAATTTTTAACCGCTGGGGAGAAGAAGTATATGCAGCCAATAACTACAATAACAATACCATCGCATTCAAAGGCCTCAGCACCAATGGCGATGTCTTACCGACCGGAACTTATTTCTATCGAATAGATTTTGCAAGTGGGATTCCCGTCAAGACAGGTTATTTTTCACTCCGTAGATGATTAACGCCATGAGAAAACTAGTGTTTACTTTTTGTTTTGCATTGACGTTTGTAGCTAGCCATGCACAACAAGATCCCCTTTATTCTCAATATCTCAACAACCCTTTATTGGTAAATCCTGCCTATACGGGCATTAACAATAAATTGAATTTGGTAGCCGGATACCGTATGCAGTGGGCCGGTTTTGATGGAAGCCCTACAACTCATAATTTCAGTGCACACTCCTCATTCTATCAAAATAAAGTAGGTGCCGGTATTTTAGTTGTCCAAGACAAAATAGGGGAAACAAAGATTACTCAGTACAATGCTACCTATTCTTATAAGATTGAATTGAAAAAGGGTAGAACACTTTCCTTTGGTTTGCAAACCGGGTTGACGAATTACCGCAATGACAATGAGCAACTCAATCCCCAACAACCTGGCGACCCTGCTTTCGCCTTTATAAATGACTTAAAATTTAATGTGGGCGCTGGCATTATGTTAAAAAGTGAACGCTACATGATAGGGCTCTCCGCTCCACGATTAACCAAAGCCAGTGTAGACATGGGTGGACAGAGCATCGAAATCTATAACCAGCATTATTATTTGTTGGGTGCTTATGTCATTTACCTTACCGACCGGATTCGGCTAAAACCTTCCATTTTGTTGAAAGCTACTAAAGGCGCTTTTTCGACAGACTTGAACTTCAATTTTAATTTAGAAGAGAATTACACCGCAGGAATATTCACACGTAATTTCAATACCTATGGGCTATTGGTTCAAATTAATATAAAGGATTACCGCATCGGCTACGTTTTTGAAGTGCCTTCCAACAATTCTGTAGGGGCACGCTTTACCTCACACGAGATTAGCTTGGCGCTTTCCTTGGCTGTTTTTAATTTTCATGACCATTCAAAGAGCAATTTCTAAGTAGCAATTCATGCTAAGTTCATAGTGGCCTAGGGCACGATTTGAAAAGGAGTATACCAACTCCTTTTCTTTTTCTATTTTTATTGATAACTCGTTACTCTTTAAACCTAGCCTCTATGGAAACCAGTAGCCCTCTAGCCGAATTTTGTAAATGGGAAAAGCAAATGCCCACCAGTACCTTTTTACGTCAACCGTTCAATGGCCAATGGCGAACATGGACCTACCAGCAAGCAGGCGAAGAAGCTCGCAAAATTGCAGCCGGCATAAATGCATTGAGCCTACCACCCAAAAGCAATATTGCGTTGCTTTCCAAAAATTGCGCGCACTGGATCATGGCGGATTTGGCCATCATGATGACCGGTCATATTTCTGTTCCACTTTATGCCACCTTAACCGCGCCATCTATTAAACAAATTCTTGAGCATAGCGGATCAAAAGCAATTATCATTGGTAAACTAGATGATTATTCAGCGCAACGAGATGGTATTCCTTCTTCTATACTACGGATTGGGATTGAATTATATGGACTCAAGGAGCAACAGTCTTGGGAAAAAATGGTGGCTAGTCAACAACCTCTTACTGAAGTCGCCAATTGGACAAGTGAAGATCTATTGAGTATTATGTACACCTCCGGCACGACCGGCAAACCAAAAGGCGTGATGCACACGGTAGGAAATTTTGATGGGACTAAAATGGCCATGAACGAACTAGGTATTCCCATGCATCCAAAATTATTCTCTTATCTGCCTATAAGTCATATTGCAGAGCGAGTAGCCATTGAAATGTGCGGCATTTACAGAGGAGGTGAATTTTCATTTGCGGAGTCGCTGGAAACATTCCCAAAAAATCTTTTTGAAACGCAACCCAGTCTGTTCTTCGCAGTGCCTCGTATTTGGGCAAAGTTCCGAGAGAAGATTTTAGAAAAGATGCCACAGAAGAAACTAAGCACATTGCTTTCTATCCCTATCATCAGCTCAATCGTAAAGAAGAGCATCCGAAAAAAATTGGGATTAGGGGAGACAATCTATATTTTCTCAGGTGCCGCCCCCATTACAGTTGATTTATTGAATTGGTTTGAATCTATAGGCATTACGATTCTTCAAGGCATCGGTATGACAGAAGATTGCATTGTTTCCCATTGCAATCGTCCTGGATTTAATAAGATCGGATCAGTTGGGATGCCTTACTCAGGATTAAAAATAAAAATTTCTCCTGAAGGCGAGCTTCTCTTAAAAGGCCCTAGCAATATGAAAGGGTATTTCAAAGAGCCTGAATTGACAGCCGAAGCCTTTGATTCTGAAGGATATTTAAGAACAGGAGACAAAGGTGAGATTGACGCTAATCACTACTTAACAATTGTGGGTCGGGTGAAAGATCAGTTCAAAACCGACAAAGGAAAGTATGTATCTCCATCACCCATCGAAATGAAGTTGCTTACCAATTCGGATATTGAACAAGTGTGTGTAGTGGGTATGGGCATTCCACAACCTTTGGCATTGACTGTTTTGTCTGCAACCGGTAAAGCAAAATCAAAACAAGAACTAACTCAAAGTTTAGCGACTTCATTGATAGAAGTAAATGCCGGACTTGAATCATATGAGAAATTGGAGAAAGCCGTAGTCATGCAAGGGGAATGGACGATTCCGAATGGATTGATGACGCCAACGATGAAAGTAAAACGAAATGAGGTGGAGAAAATTCATGTTCCAAAGTACCCTACCTGGTATCACGCCAAAGAAGGAACGGTGATTTGGGAATAAACCAATTTGAAAATTTGAAAAGGATTCAATTTGAAAATTCAAGAGGCAGTTCGGAAAGTAGTCCAGACTGACAGCAAACTCTCAAAGATTCATTTTCAAATTTTCAAATCAATCAATTTTCAAATTATTTTAACCTCGCCTTAAAAAACGCCAATGTGTTTTTATACGCATCCGCTGCAAATTCTTAGTTGTGCTTGGGATTGCTTGGATTCGCAAATGCATGATCAGCTTCGTACGACTTCACAGTCAAATTTTTACCTGCTGCTTTCATATTGGCCTCAAATTTTTCGGTCAATTCTTTATTGATCCATTTATCTTGAGTGGGCCAAATGTCTAGTACATCGCAATTCAAAGTTTTCAGGCGATCGATATTATCTTCGGGTTGACCATAATAGATTACGCATGCTGCTGCTTGCGTCCCTGCAATTAAAGTCGCTTGCATCGATTGACCTCCGCCAAAACACCATCCTATTGTTCCAATCTTAGCATCTGGACCCGCGTAAGCTAACGCTCCTTTCACAATTTCAGCGCCACGTTCTTTTTTGAATTCTTGCATGTACTTTCCGGCTGCTTGTGGATCAGTGGCTAACTTACCATCGTACATATCTAAAGCAATCACATTTACATTGCCTAAATCTTTGTACAAATTTTCTGATTCACGCTTGATATGATCATTCAAACCCCACCATTCTTGAAATACAAAAACCCAATTATTCGATTTTGATTTTGCTTCAATCAAATACGCATTGGCTTCTATTCCATCAGCACATTTTATTTTTATCATCTTTCCTCCAGCCTGGCTTTCGTGCACATACGGTAGGGGGCTAGGATGATCACGATTGAATTTTTTGTTGGACGCAAAGACAGCAAATTTATCTGTTGCTGAAGTATGACATACGGTCATGTCTTTCTGGGCAAAGCCGAGCGTAGAAATTAACAAGAAGGCAAAAAGAATTAATTTTTTCATTGGGTGCTTGTTTTAGTTGAGTATAGGTTAAACACAAATGTTGTACATATAGTTTAGTGGAATTATTCTTTCCATTGACCCCTCACTACTCTGTCGTAGGTGATTAGGTCTGTATTGATGGGTTCAAATCCTTTTTGTCTTAGCAACAGGGCTACTTGAGCACGGTGATAGGAGCAATGATTTACTAAGTGCATCATGATGGTTTCAATATTGTTAGTATAAAGATCTCCCGTATAGTTGGTGTAAGTGAGTTCGCGATCGAAGCTCTCATTGTCATCTACAAAATCAAGCCATTGCTGGTTGGCATCGTTCATCATTTTTTCTAATGTATTCAGCGAGTAGTCTCCCCATAATTTTACTTGGGGTGGAGTCAGTCCTTTGATCCGATGCAACCATAAAAACTGCGCGGCCAATACATGGCCAAAAACTGACAAAATCTTTTCATCCGTTACGCCCTGACGCCTCAAGCAAGAAATCACCCGCTCATTGGCCCAGGCATTATATTGATAGAGCTTAACAAAGTACTTCTTCATACGATGGTCTAGAAACAGTAAAAGAAAGCAAGTTAATTGCTTTCTTTTAAACTCAGATTACACACAAGGAATAAATTTAACCATTAAACCGGTTTGAATAAATCAGATTTAAGTTAGCGCCTGAACCCATTGACACTATTGCAACTAAAACCACAACTGTAAGCCCTTCTAATTTTTTTGATTATCTGTTTCCTGATTTTTAGTTGAGTGATCCAAATGTGACTTGTAAATATGTGGCAAAATGCAAACAGCAATAATTGATTGTTTCACATCCAGACATAACTTTAGGAAATTGACACAAAGCTTGGAAAATATATTTTGCATTTTATTCAAATATTGTGAATATACCCGTCAGTGCTGTTTCTCAATACTTGAACAATTACTAACTTTCAAGAATCCACTAAAGTGATAACACCGATGGTAACGTTATGCAATGGATTAGAGTAAAAGAAGTCTTTATTGCTTTCTGGCGCAGAAAGGTATTGCGCTGGAGCCTGAAAATACTTCTCCTTATTTGTATTATTCTTTTCTCATCGTGGAATGTCTTCGTGCGGATTTACCAAAAAGAACTAAGTCAATTTGCAAGCAAACAGATCGACCATCACATAGATGCTGATGTAACTTTTTCTAAAATTGGTTTTTCATTAATTCATCATTTTCCAAACTTCACTTGCTCTTTTAGCGAATTAGCGGCTACAGGTCATGGCTATTTTAAGGGAGATACGTTGCTGTATGCCCCGCAAATTAGGTTTGAGGTAGATCTATGGCGTTACTTTATTCATAACGCAGTAGACATTCGTAGCATTACGCTGGTAAAGCCAGAGATCGATATCATTACGATGTCTGATGGCTCGTCTAATTTAGATTTAGTAAAAGACGTTAGCCACACTGCGCCTGATTCGATTGGTATTCAAATAGAATCCATCCATATTGAAAATGGCCTTATAAGGTTTCTAGATCAAACTCGAAAAATGGAAGCAACCCTTAGGGATATGTATTTTTCGGGTAACGGTGATTTTTCCTCTGTTGCAGATGATGTATCGTGTAACATTTCCATTGCCGAGGTTACCATACTTCGAGACAAAAAGATTGTTCTTGCAGGGAACAAGGTAGATATCGCAACTGAGTTTTCATTTCATACTCTAAATAAAGAGGTAAAGATTAAAAAGGCTGAACTAGCCATTGATAACTTTAAGCTAAAAATGGAGGGCACCATTGGCAAACGACCAGCGGGTATTTGGACAGACTTTTCGATTTCTAGTCGAGGCGCAAATTTCAAAGACATTCTCTCACTTTTTCCATTTATTACACTATCAGATCTGGATCACATTACTGCACGCGGGAATCTGGATTTTAATGGAACCTTTCATGGGTTATTGGCAGAAGACGCCTCCTTGATACCTGAGTTTAACATTGGGCTTGTGTTAGATAAAGGCTACTTAAAAGTTGATACACTTTTATTGCCTCTCAAAAATCTAAATGTCGATCTGACCGTTCGTAATCAAACTGGAAAAATAGAAGATATTTCTATAGATCTAAAGTCGTTTCGGGTGGAACTTGGGGATTTTCCAATCAGAGGTCGCTTTAAGTTGGATGGTCTCGAGACACCATTTATAGACATGGATTTGATTGCTCGGATCAAGCTCGATGAATTAGAGAAAATTTTTCCAATTCAAAAAATCGTTGTTGAGGGACTCGCAGATATTGAAATCAAAGCCCTCGGCAAGCTGGACAAAAACCTACTTAAATCGGCAACCGATTTAACCCAAGCAACCATGCCATCATTTTCGGCACTATTTAGATTGAAAAATGGCAAATTTAAATACCGCGATCTGCCTGAAGCATATGATCACATCGATTTTCAATTTTTTGCTGAAAACAAAACAGGCCTGCCAAAAGACGGCCATTTAGAAATATCAAAGCTGCACTTGCAGATGGATGACAATCCCGTAACAGGGTTTTTACGTTTGGACAATTTTTCTGTCCCCACGATCAAAACTTCGCTGGATGCTACGCTTAGGTTGGACGAGGTTAAGAAATTTTACCCGCTTGAGGGTTGGGAAACGAGTGGTGAAGTGAAGTTGAAATTGGAAGCAGAAGGAATTTATGACAGCCTGAAGAATAAGTTTCCTAAAGTAAACGCACGACTTGAAGTGGTCAACGGATCTATACTTTCACCGTACCATAGTGAACCGATAGAAAACATTCACTTAAGAGCAGATCTCCTCAATATAACTGGCCTGATTTCAAATACTCAATTTCAAGTACATCAAGCTGATTTTTCTTTTGAAAACGAAACTATTTCTATGAAAGGTGTAGTTTCTGATTTTACAGATTTTGAATATGATTTCATGTTGAGCGGCAAATTGGATATTGGTCGGCTCGCAAAGGTATATCCCATCAAAGGCTTAACACTTTCTGGCGAAATAGATACGAACTTTGAAACGAAGGGGAAACTGGCTTACCTGCACAAGAAACAATTTGAAAAAATTGTGGCTGACGGACATCTAAAAATTTCCAAGCTGATGGCAAGCGGTTCCCTACTGCCATCTACCATTACGGTTGATGAGGCCCTCTTTGATTTTGATCCCAATAAAATTGTACTGAAAAAATGGAAGGGGATGTTTGGCCGTACTAAAATTGAAATGCAAGGAGATGTATTTAATTACATGTCGTGGGTCAGCAATTCCAAAGAAATGATAATGGCTGATCTTCAGGTGCAAGGAGACACATTACATTTAGAGCAATGGCTATCCGTTCAGGCCCACGTAAGCGATACTTCAAAACGTAAAATGCAAGTTTGGAAAATTCCATCGCAGATTAACTTTACGCTAGATACCCGATTTGGCGCCATTAAACATCCTGATTTTCAAGTTGACCAATTTGATGGTGAAGTGGTAGTGAGAGACGGAATACTAAAATTAAATAAAGTTGACTTTCAAATTGCTGGCGGCACATTTCATTTCTCTGGAGACTACGACCCTACACATGGGAGTAATCCGGTGTTTGATTTTAATATCGAAATCGTTCAGATGGATATCCAAAATGCCTTTTCTCGTTTAAAGATATTGCAAAAAATTGCTCCAGCAGCAGAACATACCGAAGGAATTTTTTCAGGAAAGTATGCTTTGACCGGAAAACTCTCTGCAGAAATGTTGCCCATTAACGAAACCATCAAAGGAGAGGGAGAGATACGAATTGCAAGCGCTAAGATCAACGGCATGAAACTATTTGAACGAATGAGCAGGGCTACCAAAAAGCAACAGATGAACGATCCTCATATCAGGGATTTGGTGATTAAAACTTCCATCGAAAACAATCGTTTAACTGTAAAACCATTTTCCACTAAAATTTCAGGCTTCAATACAGATATCGAAGGCATTCAGAATTTTAGCGGGGTGTTAAATTATCTTGTAAAGATTGAATTGCTGCTCATTGAAAAATTAAAAATCCCGTTTCATATTTCAGGCACTTACAAGGACCCAAAAGTTGCCATTGGCAAAGGACACAAATTGCCTGAAGAGAATAAACCATAGTGCTGATAGTTCTTTGATTTTTCAAAATTTTGCCCTATCGCTCTCCCATTCTGATTAGTCGCTTTACTTCTCAAGTTTCAATTCGGATGTTTCAATCATGGTGAAGTATCTACTATAACATATGTTCGCGCTAATCAAGAGGCAAAAGATTGGGATATCAATATGTCCTCGGTATTTAAAAAATTGATTGTTACTAGTCACTTTAGTGACCTATGTAGCTCAGATGAGATATTATTTTACTTATTTTATTGACCGCTATTTCTGCGGTTTCTAAATTGGCTAACTCCTTCAAAATGTCTTGATCCCTATTTTTAAAGACAGCCTATTATCTTTTTAAAGGTGGCAATTTAAAATACGTTAAACTCCTCCATAACCACTCTATCGGGCCATATTGAAAATAGGTGAGCCACCACTTACTGAAGAGAATTTGAAATGCAAAGACAAATAATGAAAGCAATGCCCATAAACTGGCACCATAATCTCCCAATAAATGAAGACCAAATGAAAATAACAGGGTAGTTCCGATAAGCGCTTGCATCAAATAGGTAGTGAGCCCCATACGGCCAAGCTCATATAAGTTCATCAGTCGCTTTTTCCATTTAATTTTTTGAAAGAGAGTCACCACAATTCCCACATAAATTGCGGCTAATGCTGCATTGAAAATATCAAAAACTGTACCTCCAATTAAAAATTGCAGTGGTTGAGTCATTTCTACTTTAGCAACAAAAATAATGGCCGCCAGCAAACCAGCCATCACAACACATCCAAGAAGTGTCCATAATCCATAGCGGATCAACTTCTTAAAATAGGCTGGATTTTCAAAAATTTTTTTCCGTCCTGCATATAATCCAAGTAAAAAAAGTCCCAATGTGATATACAATCGACCGGAAACAATCTGCATGTCAAACTTACCCTTGAATTCATATAAATTGGCGCTAAGAATATCTAAGTACGTTCCTGATTTGAGTGTGTCATAGTAAGTCTCTAATGCTTTTTGGTCAGGATTAAAAAAGGAAGAAAGCGATGAGGAAGGAAAAATAACCTCCATCGTACGGGTGGCGATAGCAGGCATATCTACCACTAGAAGAAGTGCCAGGATCAAAAGAATCTTATCGGGTAACTTATAGCAAATCAATAATCCGAAGCCCAACAATGCGTAAATGGTAAGGATGTCTCCTCGATAATGAAGATGGTGAATTAACCCGATAAGAAATAATACAATCAAACGCCATGCAAATCGAAGACTAAATTTCATGGAGCCGTCACTTTTATCTAGTTGAAGAAAGAAGCTCATTCCAAACAAGAAGGAAAAGATCATATAGAATTTTCCCGAAATGAAAATTCCGATCATCGCGGAAACAATCGTGTCTGCTAAATTATGGGTGCCGAAATTTTCATGAATCTTGGGCGGCTGACCTGCATAATATTGTTCTGTAAAATGAACCAAAATAATCCCTAAAAGGGCAAAGCCCCTTAGTACATCAATGATTTCAATGCGAGATTTTTCAGTAGGTAAAACTATATTGGAAACAAACATATCACTTATAAAGTAGTTGCGTATTTCTTTCCGACATTGAAGCAATTACTTTAAAACCCTCTCCAATCCTTCTTTTGCTTCCTTTAAGTTGCCATCTAACTTCAAGGCAATCTCAAATAATTTTTTTGCTTCGACTTTGTTCCCTCTCTTCTCTTTGATTTGCGCCATCCGCATATTCGCTCCCGCATGAGATGGTTCATTTTGCTTCGGTGTATAAGCTAAATATTTTTTCAGACACTCCTCTCCTCGATCCAACTTTTGGCCACTTACCGCAGCAGTTTTTCCGAATTGATAGACGGAAATGTAGTCTTCCGGGTTCTTTTTCAGGGCCTCTTCAAAAAGTGTAAAGGCTTTGTCATATTGCTTTTGACCAACATAAAAGTTAGCCAAGCCTGAAACATAGGCTGGATCTGCTTTCACCATTTCTAAAAACTCCTTTTCAGCTTCAGCCAACTTCTTTTCTGCCATCCAAACGTTTCCCAATTGCCGATGACCTTCTGCAGGTTTTAACTTAATAATCTGATGGGCCACTTCTTTTGCTTTGACAATGCTCCCCCCCATAAACCCAGGAGCCTGCAAATAATATTGAATGAGAGAGGTACGCGCTTCCAGGTTTTTCGCATCTAACGCAATAGCGTTTTCCCAGGCTTTTTTCATTTTCGGGGCAAGTATACCTTTCTTAAATACATTCGCCTCTTGGGCTATTGTACCATATGTATTGCCCAACCAGTTGTGATAATCCGCTACTCGATTATTTGCCTCAACCGCCTCTTCAAAATAGTTGGAAGCATCATCATATTTTTTTTCATCAAATGCTACTCGCCCCAAATAATATTGGGCTGCTGCAAAGTCAGCCTCTTCGTTATCTATTGCAAGAAGTAACCTTTTAACTTGATCATATTTACGTTGCTCATACAAGCTATGAGCTTGTTCTACTTTTGATTGTGCTAAAGAGTATCCTGAGTTGAATACCGTGACAATGGCAATTAAGAATAGGCGCATCGAAGTCAGTTTGTTTTGTATAAAGACTGAAAAAATAGTGATTTGGTTGTTCTAATGTGAAATAAATTATCAGAATGATTGGAATAGATCAGAATCGCAGCAAAATATATGGTTGCAGGTACATCTGAAGATATCTACCGAATGAAATTTAAGAGTCTTATATAATGAACTTTAAATCAGATTTTATAAGGCAGCCAGATCGGTAACCCTCCCGCGCCTATCGACAGAGAGAAACGATTGCTGCCTATTGTTGCGCCATCTCCAAATACAAACTAAACTATCATTGTTTCTTGTTAAAAAATTTATTTAACTAAGATACCTTTCAGAAAGATTAATCCACTGTAAGCTACAAAATGCGCATTCCCTAAAACGAATGAAAAAATTAGCGGCCATATATTAACATAAATAAATCTTATCTTCGTTGATGCTTTACAATATTCATGACAAGGCAAAACGGAGTCCGTTAATAAATAGTGTGCTTTCTTATGATCACAATTAAAATGTTTAGCAATTCACTTTATTCCTTTTGTTCGACTGCCCATTGAAAATCATGTAATAACCCAAAATGAAAACTCTACTTACTTCGATTATTCTTTTGACTATGGTGCACCTTGGGCTTGCTCAGGTGATCGGCAAGCCATTTCCGGATATGTTGGCTGAAACAGTAGATGACAAGAAGGTTAATTTGCCCAATGATGTCAATGGCAAATACACCCTACTCGGCCTCGCTTACAGTAAAAAATCAGAAGACGAACTCAACTCTTGGTTTGGTCCTGTTTTCAATAAATTCATTCGCAAAGCGGATGGCATGATGGCGGGTCTGGGTTACGATGTGAATGTTTATTTTGTGCCTATGTTCACAGGTGTGAACGCAGCGGCTACAGGTACGGCAAAAAGGAAGGCGCTGAAAAATATTGATCCACAATTATTACCCTTCATCTTATTTTATAAGGGGGAGTTAAAGAAATATAAGGAGGCATTGGATTTTGAAAGACGTGATATCCCTTACTTTTTTGTGCTCGATCCACAGGGCAAAATTATTTATGCCACCTCAGGCGCTTATTCCGATGCAAAGATGGATGCGGTAGAGGGGGTTATCGAGTAAAACGACTCAGACTCTAAAAGAAATATTTCCAGTATTGCTACTAGCCTTTCGTCAATTATTATGATCACTAAAGAAACCATCCTAGCGGCCCATGAGCGGATCAAACCATACATCCATCGTACACCAATACTAACCAGTGAAAGTCTCAATGAAATAGCCGGCTGTAGCCTCTTCTTCAAGTGTGAAAACTTTCAAAAAGTGGGCGCCTTCAAAGCTCGTGGCGCGATGAATGCTGCGCTTTGTCTTACGGATGCTCAACTAAAAAAAGGATTGGCTACACATTCGTCTGGCAACCATGCTCAGGCTTTAGCGCGTGCAGCAAAAATTTTAGGAGTGAAGTCTTTTATTGTGATGCCTCGCACTGCACCGGAAATTAAGAAGCGAGGCGTGCGAGGTTATGGAGGCGAAATATTTGAATGTGAGCCAAATTTGCCTTCTCGAGAATCAACCCTGGCAGAAGTGATTATTAAAACTGGCGCTACCGAAATCCATCCATTCAACAATTACGATGTCATTGCCGGTCAAGCCACAGCCGCCAAAGAACTGATCGAGGAAATCGATTCGCTAGATTTTGTTTTAGCTCCGGTAGGAGGTGGCGGCTTATTAAGTGGCACTGCCCTGGCAGTAAAATATTTTTCTCCACACACAATGGTAATTGCTGGTGAGCCGGCAGGATCAGACGATGCGTATCGTTCATTACAAAGCGGAAAAATTGAAGAGGCCCAATCGAATTCCATAGCCGATGGATTACTGACGAAATTGGGAGATAAAACTTTTCCGATCATTCAAGAGAACGTAAAAGAAATTATCACAGTGTCCGATGAAGAGATCATTGTTGCCATGCGACTGATTTGGGAGCGATTGAAAATTATTGTTGAAACCTCTTGCGCAGTTCCCTTTGCTGCAGTGTTGAAAGACGCCATGAAGTTTAAAGGCAAACGGGTAGGAATTATTCTTACCGGTGGAAATGTTGATTTGGAAAAAGTGGGAAAGTTATTTGCTTAACATTAAGGCTACTCGACAGGAAGACCTGCCGCTTTCCAAGCTTTTAGGCCACCAGCGCACTCATAGACTTCATCATAGCCTTTCTCTTTTAGGATTTTAGCGGCTTTCGCACTTCGAACTCCACTGCCACAGTAAACAAAGATAGGCTGATGTGGAAGGGTATCTAACTTCATTGCAAAGGCATCATCATATACAATGTTTTTTGCATCATGTATTTTACCATTCACTACCTCTTCTACCGTTCGCACGTCCAGTAAAATAGCTTGGTTGGTAGATTTGTATTTGGCTTCAAAATCTTGAGCAGAAAGTACTGTCTCTCTCTGTTTTTCCTGACAAGCGATCAATAAAAACAACAATAAATACTTTTTCATATTTTATCTATATCTACGAAGATATTATTTTCTGTTGGGTAAATAATTCATACCTCGAGAATTAATTCCTTTCTCTATTGAGCGCCAACTCTTTCCAATAATTTTTTGGTGGCTCGGATCCCTTCATCCTCAGAAAGTTTGCCTCCTTCATACTCAATGCCAATATGACCTCGATAGCCTGCAGCTTTTACGATTGACAGCATTTTAGAATAATCCGTTTCGATGCAATTGCCCTTTTCATCAAAATCATAACTCTTGGCACTCACCCCTTTGGCAAATGGCATCATCTCCTTTACTCCTTTGTAGCGATCATATTGTTCTACACATGTCTCTCCCTTATCTGATTTCTCTCTACGCACACAAAAATTTCCAAAATCAGGCAACGTCCCACAATTGGGCATGCCTACTCCCTTAATTACTTTACTTAACCAAAGCCCATTGGAAGAAATACCGCCATGATTTTCGACAATCACATTGATTCCAATTGCATTGCCATATTCACTTAGCTTTCGCAATCCATCCATACCCGCTTTCGCAACTTCCTCAGGATTTCCTTCGCCATAACAGTTTACACGGATGGAATGACAGCCTAAAAACTTAGCCGCATCTGCCCATTTGTAATGGTTTTCTACGGCTCTTTGACGCTTTATATCATCCAGATCAGCCATATATCCTTCGTTATCGCACATGATGAGAACGCTCGTAACGCCATTGTCATCACACCTCCTTTTCAATTCCGCCAGATAGGTTTTGTCTTCTGCTTTATCTTTAAAGAATTGATTAACATATTCTACAGCAGATATCCCAAAGTCATTTCTAGCCTTGGCCGGAAAATCCAAATGGTCTAGCATTTTTCCCTGTAAGGCTTTGTGAAGCGACCATTGAGCCAATGAAATTTTAAAGAATAGTTCCTTTTTTTTACGCGGGACAGCCAAAGAATCTAATGGTGTTACTAAGTTGGACGTAATTCCTAATCCAGCCATCAATCCTAGGTTTTTAAGAAACGCTCTTCTGGTAGATTGGTTCATTGCAAAGGGTCTGTTAAGAATACTTTATTTTGGAAATTGACTCTTGTCCATATTCGGCAAAATACTTAATGCGTTTTTATAATAAATCTTTTTTAGAATATCATCGGAGAGACCAATTCCATACATCCGCCAAAATGCATGGTAGCGTTTGTGATAAGGGAAATACTCGTCTTCTGTTTCCAATACGCGGAAGTAGGTCTCGTATTCTTCCGGCACCCAACTGTCTTTTCCAAAAAGCACGCGATTCTGATATTTGGTTAGAAAGGCTTTGGCAGCCCTGGGCTGTCTTCCTAATTCAGCAATCACTGCCCCTATTTCTGTATACATATTAGGATATTGATCCATCAACTGACCCAGCTTTTTTAAGTCACTACCAAACCAACCCATATGGGCATTGATAAATATAGTTTTAGGATGCTTTTTAAATATGTTATGTTGTTCAGAAATAATCTGTTCCCACTTAAGTGTGTCTATATCATGCCTTCTTCCGGGGTGTAATTTTAATTCCAACCATCGCTCATTCTCTTTATCAATGGGTTGCCAAAATTGTTTTGGGTCCGCGGCATGAATTAATACAGGTATTCCCAACTCTCCACATTTAGCCCAGATGGGATCAATTCGTGGATCATCGATCGGAATACGTTTACCTTTTGAATCCTTGTTGAACATGCCCAAACTTTTGTAAATCTTTAGTCCCTTGGCACCACGTTTTACATCGACTTCTAATTGTTTCACTGTTCTTGTTGCCCAATCCGAATCATCAATAGCGCCAAAATCCACATTAGTAAACAGTACAAAACGAGTAGGAAATTGTTTTTGAATATTCTCGATTGACTTCTCTAAATGATCGCCACTGCTGCGAAAGCCACGGCCACTAAGGTTGATCATGATGCCCATATTCAACTTGTCCATGTCCTTAATCAATCCACTAAGGTCAGCCGAATTCATATTGCCCTGGTGGTTGTGGATGTCAATGAAAGGGAATTTAGATTTCGTTAACCGGTGGTCCTCTACTTTTAGCGAAGAGGGCGGGTTATATTCCTCAAAATCCATTTTCATGTCCAGTGCTTTCTCTTGAGCGAAGAGAGGAAGCGAAAAGATGAGCAAGTAAAAAGCGATCAATTTGTTCATTATCATATCATTTTGATGTCAATGTACGCTTTCCGGTAAGTTCAGGTTATAAAAAATATGTGAACGGTAATTAAACTTACCAACGGTTAAATTGTCCAAGGGGCAAATAGAAGTATATGAAAAAGCTATTGTCCTTTTCACTTTTCGTAGCCCTCTTACTACTGATGTTGATAGGCGCAAAATCAGCACAAGCCCAGCGTGTAATCATTACACGATCAACCGTCATGATCCCTAGTCCTCCGAATGGGAACTTGACTTCTACTAACGGCTATTGGAAATGGAGCCCACGCTTTCAAAAATATATTTGGGTAACCCATCCAAAAGTTAGATTCCGGTTCCATCGAGGTTATCGGGTACGTATTTAATTTACCGCACAATTAGTCATCTGATTAAAGGATCTTTCGGAAAACTCATCGCTCCATAAATCAAGGGAACTTATCTTCTTTTGATTCTGTCAAATCTTAGTAACTTGCTAGCCTTGATTTGTATGCGAATGAAAAAATTGATCTATTGTATATTCCTTTTCCCTTTTCTTTGTAGTGGCCAAACAATCGACCAGTCACTCGATGTAGCTAAAAGAAAAATAGCCTCTCGTAATTTTATTGAAGCCAAGGCGGAACTTACCAAATTGGTAGAGGCCAATCCAAAAAGCAAAACTGCTTTTATACTCCGCGGAAGAGCAAGAATGGGGCTGCAAGACTACTATGGTGCCATTGGCGATTTCAATTTTGCTTTAGAGTTAGATTCTACATTGTCCGAAGCGTTTAATTTTCGAGGTGAATCAAAAATCAATTTAGGAGATGATGATGGCGCGATAACCGATTTGGACAAAGCCATTCGATTTAATGCGAAGTACGAGGAAGCCTATACTAACCGTGGTTTTGCGAAGTATAACAGCGAAGATTTGCAAGGCGCTTATTTTGATTTTTCCAAAGCACTAGAGCTTGGGCCAGTTAATGATGATAAATATTTTAACCGTGGCATTGTTAAATCAGAATTGGGAGAATTTGTAAGTGCTATTGATGATTACTCCAAAGCAATAGAGATAGATAAAAATGACGCCAATCTGTACAATTACAGAGGCGTAGCGTACTACAATACAACTAATTTCGAAAAGGCCATTGCCGATTATGATCAAGCCATTAAGTTGGATCCGAAAGATCCCTTGAAATATGAAAATCGTGCTTTAGCTAAAAGCGCGAAAGAAGACCTAAAAGGAGCACTGGAAGATTACAACAAATCGTTGGAACTAGATAATCAGGATTCAGAGACTTTTAATTTAAGAGGTGTTTTGAAGCATACATTGCTTGATTATGACGGTGCGATTGCAGATTATACAAAGTCAATTGAATTAGATGGAACTAACCCCACGTACTTCGACAACCGCGCATTGAGTAAGACTTCTAAAGAGGATTTTACCGGAGCTGTCGATGATTATAGTTCTTCCATTGAATTATATCCAAACGACCCAGAGACTTATTATCAGAGAGCTTTAGTAAAACTCTCGATGAACAACAATTACGATGGTTGCTTAGATTTAAAACGTGCAGAAGAATTAGGATCCCCGGATGCGAAAAACGCGATCAAGAAAAATTGCAAGTAACTTTCTAACGCATTGCTGCCGTAATTTGTAAATAGAACCAGGCATCTTGCTGAATTAAGCTTTGAAAATTCTCATTATTCTTAACGGCATTTCAAGAAAAAAGGATTTTTTCAATCAGAAAATCCTTCCCACGCTGCAAAACAACTTTGAAGTCACCGTTGCTGAAACCACGCATGCAAATCATGCGTCCAAGTTGGCCAATGAATCGCTTTCTCAAGGTTATGATTGCGTTTTATCAGCAGGAGGAGACGGGACTTTGAATCAGGTTATAAATGGTGTTCTCTTGAATGGAAGTGCAGCATCGCTCCCGAACATTGGAGTGATTCCGCTTGGGTCAGGAAATGATTTTGCAACCGCATGTGGAATATCGCTAAGCTCCACTTTGATTTTCAATTTGCTGAAAGAAAATAAACCAAAGGCTACAGATCTAGGAAAGATTTTGTGTTGGGATAGTGCTGGCAAACAAATTGAAAAATATTTCATCAACGCATGCAGCGTAGGCATGGGGCCAGCCACCGTATTACAAATGCAGAAGACACCAAAATGGATCGGTGCGAATCTCCGATACCTTATTTCAATCGTTCAAACTTTCTTTACTCATCAACCGGAAAAGCTTCACATAAAATCAAAGAATTGGGAGTGGTCAGGTATGGCTCGCGTGTTTGCTGTGGCGAATGGCAAGTCATTTGGAAATAAAATTTTCATTGCGCCTGATGCGACAATGGAAGACGGACAGTTCAACACCTTTCTGGCAAGTGATATCCCATTAGTCAAATTTCTTTGGTATTTGCAGGTCATCAAGCAAAAGAAGAAAATTACTGATGTAAAAATTGCATATTCAAAAGTGAAAGAAGTCACTCTCTCCAGTTCTCAGAAAGTATTGTTGGAGGCGGAAGGGGAATTAGTAGGGCAACTACCCGCTCGCATTGAAATACTTGTGGACCGAATTAAGTTTTTTAGATAAACCGTTACAAAAAGGATCTATCTCGAAAGATGGAATGTTGTTTCTTGTCACTACTTTTGATAACCCTAAAGGACAATTCTCTTGAATACGAAACTTCAACAAATTTTTGATTCGCTTGAAACTCAGCGTAATCAACTTTTCAAATCCCTCAACAGCCTTGCAGCTGAAAAGCAGAATCAGCAACCCACAAATGGCTGGTCTATTAATCAAGTGATAGCCCACCTCATTACGGCAGAGCGCTTGTCTATCATGTACCTCCACAAAAAAATACAAGCGATTAATGAAGTGGACAATACCGGATTGGTAGAAGAACTAAAAATGATTGTTTTGATCATCAGTCAGCGATTGCCTTTTAAATTCAAAGCCCCCAAAGTAGTCGTTGAAAATACCAAGCTCTCAACAAGTCTTCAAGAACTTGAAAAAGAATGGACAGCTGTGCGAAACGAATTGAAAGGGTTGCTTGAAAAATTTGGGGATGACCAAGTGAAAAGGAAAATCTATAAGCATGTGGTAGCCGGCAAACTCAACATTCAACAAACTCTTCTCTTTTTTCGCGAACATATCATTCACCATCAGCAGCAAATCAAACGACTTCTATAACGCATTCATTCCTGCTATGTAATTGTACTTTTGTAAAAAGTATTATTGTTATACTTTGCTAATTCTTATTATCCATCTACTATGAAAAAAGTTATTCTTGGAATCCTTCTTTTGACATCCTCTTTCATCAATGCACAACCCAAACTTCAAAGTCCTGCTGAATTCTTAGGGTATGAATTGGGCGATCGCTTCACCCGCCATCATCGCGTTGTCGAATACTTCAAACATATCGATGATGCTGCCGCGAACGTGCAGGTACAACAGTATGGAGAAACCTATGAGAATCGTCCATTGATTTATGCGATTATCGCGTCCCCGGATAATTTTAAAAACATTGAACAAATTCGCCTCGACAACTTGAAAAGAACAGGTCTAATGGCAGGCGCTCCTTCCACTAAGGTTGCAATCGTATGGCTGAGTTATAACGTACATGGCAATGAAGCCAACTCTATGGAGGCGGCCATGAAAACGATTTATGAATTAGTCAATCCCGACAACACCAAAACAAAAGAATGGCTAAAAAATACAGTGATTATTATGGATCCCTGCATTAACCCGGATGGTCGCGACCGCTATGCTAACTTTTTTAATCAATATGGAAATCTGCCTGCGAACGCTGACCCTCAAGCGCGTGAGCATGCCGAGCCATGGCCACGCGGAAGAGCTAATCACTATTTATTCGATCTTAATCGCGATTGGGCCTGGCAAACACAAATAGAATCACAAGCCCGCATCAAAATCTACAATCAGTGGATGCCTCATGTTCATGTTGATTATCATGAACAAGGATATAATTCCCCCTATTACTTTGCACCAGCTGCAGAACCCTACCATGAAGTAATCTCAAACTGGCAACGGGAATTTCAGAATATTATAGGCAAAAACAACGCAAAATATTTTGATGAACAAGGATGGCTTTACTTCACGAAAGAACGGTTTGATTTGTATTATCCCAGCTATGGAGATACATACCCCACCTACAGCGGGGCGATCGGAATGACGTACGAAAAAGGCGGAATTGGCGCTGGCATAACAGTGACTACCAAAGAAGGCGATCCGCTAACGTTGAAAGACCGGTTAACTCATCACTTTACGACTGGCATGGCTACCATCGAGACTTCCTCTCAAAACGCTGCCAAGTTGGTGGACGAGTTCGAAAAGTTCTTTAAAGAAAATGTAAACAGCCCTGCTGCGCCTTTCAAAACGTATATCATTAAAGCAGAAAACAACGCTGACAAATTAAATAAGTTGACCAATTGGCTGACCAGTCATAGTATCCAATTCGGTCACGCTATTGCCGCCAAGCCTTCGAGAGGGTTTGATTTTCAAACACAATCAACCAACAACTTTACACTTTCAACAGAAGATATTATTGTCAATATCCACCAGCCAAAAGGCCGCTTTGTCACAACTATTTTTGAACCTGTAACTAAATTAACAGATTCATTAACTTATGACATCACTGCGTGGAATTTGATGTATGCCTATGATCTAAAAGCCTATGCCTTGAATGAAAAAATCACGGTTGCCAAAGCCTACGAACCAAAAGTTATTTCACAAGAAGCGATCGCAGCAAAGCCGTATGCTTATCTATTTAATTATCAAAGTTTGAATGATGTAGAGCTGTTGGCGTCATTGATGAAAAAAGGAATCAAGGTTAGAAAGGCCATGAAAGCATTTTCTACAGCGGGCAAAAAATTCGAGCCCGGTACACTCATCGTCACAAGAAGAAATAATGAAGGCATTGCCGACTTTGACAATGTAGTGCAAAATGCAGCCAAGAGCTTGGGCAGAAAAATCTATACAACATCAACAGGCTATTCTGATAAAGGCGCAGACTTTGGATCTTCTGAAATGAGCTATATCAAAGCTCCCAGGGTGGCATTGTTAGGTGGCGATCAAACTTCTTCGCTTGATCACGGGCAAGTATGGCATTTCTTTGAGCAGCAATTACATTATCCTTTAACGATCATTGGCACTGATTACTTTAAGAATGTTGATCTGTGGAAATATGATGTTCTCATTATACCCGATGGCAATTACAAATTACTTGACGAGGGTACATTATCTACGATTGAGCGCTGGATTACTGATGGGGGAAGACTAATTTCGATTGCTGGAGCCAATTCTTCTTTTGCCGACAAAAAGGGCTTTGGCTTAAAGGTATTTGCCAATGACGATGCAAAAACCAAAGCCGAAAAGGAAGCCAAAGAACTAAAAGAAAAAGAAGGTCCGGTAAAATATGGCGATGCTGAAAGAAAGGAATTAAGCAATTCAATTTTTGGAGCCATCTATAAAGTGAGCCTAGATAAAACACATCCACTTGCTTTTGGTTTGGGCGACTTCTATTATTCACTCCGAACAAGTGAGCTTCACTATGTCTACCTTGAGAAAGGTTGGAACGTTGGATTGCTAAAGGGCAAACAAAAACCCTTGATTGGATTTGCTGGAGTGAAAATCAATAAGCAATTAGAAAATACACTTGTGTTTGGCGTGGAAGATAAAGGAAAAGGACAAGTTGTTTACTTGGTCGACAATCCACTGTTCCGCAATTTTTGGGAGAATGGGAAAATGCTTTTCTCCAATGCAGTGTTTATGGTGGGAGAATAGAAATCCAAGAATTAAAAATTAAAGATTAGACCGACAAGGACTGATGCCGGAGCCTTGAAGGGCAATGTTACCGGAATGTTACTTTAAAATTTGGGGTGAAGATTTCATTCAGGCTTCTGACGAAAGCCTGTCTGACCATATTGAGGGTTGGCCTAAGCTGCGAGTTGCAGTCCCTTCTTGCCTTTGCGCAATGCCTGGCGGATTTCTTTCATCGCTTCTTTTTTGAAGGAGCGATCATCCTTTCCAGAATGGCTGACGATACTTTTGATGTAACCAAGTACCTCTTCCATTTGCACAAAATTCAGCGCATCTAAGCTCTGAAGAATGGCTAACTTTGGTGATTGTTTCATGACAATTAGTGGTTGTCTAGTACAAATAACGGAAAATTATAGGCTCAGGTTCAAATGGATTCGATGCTATTAATGAAAACATAACATAGAAGTACTTTTTTTGACAAAATCGAAGAAAATTCACTAACACGTACGCAGTTTTTTAACAAAAATTTCAATTTTGAAAGTTTTACTTCTCCACCAGCACTTCAATCAACCGGCAAAGGGGGGTGCCATCCGGTCCTATTATCTAGCAAAAGCACTAGTCGATAAAGGAATTGAAACGGTTGTGATTACCGCGCACAATGAGAAAACGTATAAAAAACAAATTCTAGAGGGGATTGAGATCCACTATTTGCCAGTTGCATACGACAATAAATTCGGGTTTGCGGCTCGATCGTTTTCTTTCATAAAATACAATTGGGCAGCGATCAGAGTGGCCAATAAAATACAGCATATCGATTACTGCTACGCGATCTCTGTACCACTTACCATTGGGCTAGTCGCGATGTGGTTAAAAACATTCCGCAAAATTCCTTTTCTATTTGAAGTAGGAGATCTATGGCCCGATGCCCCAATTCAATTGGGATTTGTAGATAATTATTTTTTCAAAAAATTATTATTTTCTCTCGAGAAAAGAACTTACCGATCTGCCAAAGCCATTGTAGCTCTTTCTCCTGCTATCGAAACAATTGTCAAAAAGAAAATGGGATCACCATCGATGATCCATCAGATCCCCAACATGGCCGATTGTGAATACTACCAACCTGAAACAAAGCGTACGGAGCTGGAAGAGAAATTTAAAGTAAAAGGAAAGTTTGTGGTCTCCTACATCGGAGCGGTAGGTGCAGCTAATGGACTGGATTATTTTTTGGAGTGTGCTAATGCTTCTCGCAAAGCTGAACTTCCTATTCAATTTTTTATTTGCGGGGAAGGGGCTTTGCGTGAACGATTGATGAAAAATGTCCAGCAACACGGATTGAGCAATTTCACTTTTGTCGATTTTCAAAATCGGGAAGGCGTAAAAGAATTGCTGAATGTGACCGATGCTTCCTTCACCTGTTATAAAAATGTGCCCATTTTAGAAACCGGATCGCCCAATAAATTTTTTGATGGATTGGCAGCCGGCAAATTGATTATTGTAAATTTTGGCGGGTGGATAAAAACTGAAATTGAACTGGCGCATTGCGGCATCTTTGTTAACCCTGCTCATCCAACAGATTTTGTAAAGAAAATCTCACCCTTTCTATCAGATCAGGTACAATTGAGAAATTATCAAGCAGCAGCCCGGCAATTGGGAGAAACGAAGTACGCTAGAAAAATTTTGTCAGAAAAATTCTCTAGCTTGTTTGTGTAAAGTTCTCATGATGCGCAAAAAGAAAAGTAAAATTCCCAAAAAAGAAAGTGAGGAAAAGAAACCCTCTCCGTTGCCTATACAAGAACAGGAAAAGCGTTTTGATTTTGGGGGATTACCTCAACGAGATTTAAAGAAAAGCCTCGGCTGTTGACGATTTAAATGCTCTCCGCAAAGAAAACACGCTTCACACGCTCGCTTGTATTGGTCAGTATTTCATAGGGAATGGTGTTGATACTGGCAGCCACTTCCTGAATCGGATTCTCTGTTCCAAAAACTATTACTTCATCGCCTTCTTGCACATCAATGTGAGTGACATCTACCATCGTCATGTCCATGCAAACATTACCTACCACAGGCGCTTTTTTACCTTTGATAGAGACAAACCCTTTGCCTTTGCTAAAACTCCGACTAAATCCATCTGCATAGCCAATGGCAATGGTGGCAAGGCTCATATCATTTTCTGCTTTGCCCTTTCTGCCATATCCTATTGTTTCCCCCTTTTTGACTTTTTTAATTTGAGAGACGATTGTCTTCAACGTAGCTACCGGCTGCAGTTGGTCTACCTTGCCTTCCGTGGGATTGACGCCATACAAACCGATACCAAGTCGAACCATCTCCATTTGAAAATCCGGAAAACGTAAAATGCCGGGAGAGTTAAGAATGTGTCGCAGTGGTTTAATTCCTACTGATTCGGTCAATATCTTATAAAAGTGTTGAAACCGATGAAATTGTTCTTGCGAAAATCCGTCATGTGCGGCTTCATCTGCACCTGCCAAGTGAGAATAAACCGAAGCAATAGAAATCGATGGATGGCTTTTTAAAATGGTAATGATTTCGGGCAAATCGCCCTCTTCAAATCCCAATCGGTGCATTCCCGTGTCCACCTCAACATGAATCGTCATGGGCCTTCCTTCAACAAATTGCGAAAAAGCACGAAGCATCTTCAAACTATACATCACCGGCTCTAAACAATTCGAAAGCAGGGATGGAAAGTTTTCTTCAGCCGGGTTCATGACCATGATGGGCAATGAAATATTGTTCTTCCGAAGTTCAACTCCTTCGTCTGCATAAGCGACACCTAGGTAGTCAACTTTATGATATTGTAATAAATTGGCCACCTCCTCGCTGCCGCTGCCATAGGCAAACGCTTTCACCATCGCCATTAGTTTTACGCCCGGCTTCAACTTCGACTTAAAAAAATTCAGGTTATGCACCATCTTGTTCAAGTCAATTTCCATCACCGTGCCATGGACTTTGCGTTGAAGCTGTTGAACGATTTTCTCGAATTGAAAGGGTCTTGCCCCTTTGATCAAAATGAGTTCACTTTCAAAATTCTCCCATTTTACACTTCGCAAAAATTCTTCGGTGGTCCGAAAGAATGTTGCATTCATATCTCTAAAATGTTCTCGATGGGAACTAAGCATCGGACCAATTCCAACGAAAGAAGATATTCCACTTTGAATCAATAATGTTTTGATACGATCCGCTAATTCTATTTCATAAAGTCCAGATTGAAGAATGTCGGAGAGGATGAGCGTTTTCTTTTTTTTCTGTAAGCTGTTTAGAAAATCGAGACTGATTTTTAGTCCTGCCAAATCATTGTTATAGGTATCATCTATTACCTGGCAGCGGTTGATGCCTTGTTTGAGTTCGAGGCGCATCGGCACCGATTTCAGTTGGCAGACACGTTCTTGAATGACTGCTGACGAATAGCCCAAATGAAGCAAAACGGCTACACAATGAAAGCAATTTTCGATGGAGGCTTTGTCTGAAAATGGCAGTTGCAAACAAATCAGTTGCTCCTGATAACTCAACTCGTATCCCGCTGCAACTTGTTTTATTTTAATTGTTGCTTTTTCACTGCTTCCCCAAGTGAGCGAGGGGATTTTCTTGCGCTGAATCCCCTCATGCAACTCTGAATGATCTACGCAGTAGATCAGCAAATCAACACGCGAAAAGAGTTTTAATTTTTCTTTAATCTTTTCGGTTCGAGTCGCGAACCCTTCATCATGTGCTGTGCCTATATTGGTAAAAATGCCAATGGTAGGCCGGATCACCTTCTCCAGCTTTTCCATTTCACCAGGCAATGAAATTCCCGCTTCAAAAATGCCCAGATGGTAGTGAGGTTGTAAGCCCCAAATAGAAAGAGGCACGCCTATTTGTGAATTGTAACTGCCGGGATTTTTTGCAATGTTCTTATCCGCTGATAGAAGTTGAAACAGCCATTCTTTGATAATTGTCTTTCCGTTGCTGCCGGTGATGCCAATGATGGGAATCGAAAAGCCTATGCGATGCTCAGATGCAATGTCCTGTAGAGCCGCAAGCACCGAAGTAACCTGCATGAAGTTTCCCTCTGGAAAAGACTTGAAGTCTGCCCATTTTTCAACTATAAATTGTCGGATGCCTAGTTGGTAAAGTTCAGCAATGTATTGATGGCCGTCATGTCTTTCTCCACGCAATGCAAAAAAGACAGACCCGTCCGATACGATTGGCTTGCGACTGTCCGTAACCAACGTACTTACGTTTCTATTCCGAGCAAGCTGGACGATTTTGCCTCCGGTAATTTTATCTAGGTCAGAGAATCGCATGAGTTTTGTTTTTTAACGCCAAGGCATGAATAGTTACCAAATTAAAATAACTGCGAACCATTCGGAACTTTCCTTTCGATCGAAGTCAGCACTACATTTCCTTCTTCATCGGGAAAGCCAGTCACCAATACCTCGGAGATGAAATTGGCAATTTGCTTAGGTGGAAAATTGACCACACAGACCACCTGTCTGCCAAGTAGTTCGTCCGGACGGTACAACCGGGTGATCTGGGCGCTCGATTTTTTTACCCCTAAATCAGGGCCCAAATCTACCCAAACCTTGATTGCAGGCTTTTTTAGGCCTTCAAAAGGCTCAGTTTTTACAATTGTGCCTGCCCGAAAGTCAATTTTTGTGAAGTCATCCCACGTTATCATCAGAAAAAATTCTATTTTGCGTAGCTAAAACCCAAAGTAACGGGGTTCGTTAGAGACTTTCAGTTGCATGCAGCAAAAATATATTCATAGTCTGGTTGTTGTGGTTGCCTTGAGTGGCTTGCTGGTCTATTCCGTGCAGGCACAAGAAAATATTCCCATCGACCCGCAAGAGAAAGAAATCAAGGAGCTAAATAATCATCCGGAATTGAATCTGGACGATGATAAAACACTCCTCCTGGAATCAGAAGGTCAGAAGCCTGTCGGCCAACCTATTCTAAAAGAAGCTGTGACAGTAACCAAGTCAGCAAAATCAAAATCAGACAAAGCACATCCCGATAAAGAAGAAGAAGCTCTCTCTTTCAATTTTCTTTATTACATCATCCAGAAGTTCAAGATCTCCGATATCGTAGATTAATCTATCCTATAATTAATCGATCCTTTATTTAAGTGGAAATTATTACTTGCAACTTGGTTGCAAGTAATAATTTATTCTACCTTTGGCGTCTAACGAAAATTGAATGCGCCCATATTTCCATTTATTCCTTTGGCTTGTTTCCTACGCTGGCTTTGCCCAAAACTCTCTCTCAGGGAGAGTAGAAGACATTCAGGATAAGAACCCGCTGCCAGGAGCTTCTATCTTCATTCCCGATTTAAAGAATGGCACCGTTACAGATGGCCAAGGTTCGTATACACTAAAAGATTTGCCGAAGGGGAAATTTTTAATAGAAATTAAATTCATTGGCTACGCAACAATCGTCCAGTCTATTCAAATTGATGGAGAAACGATTATGAACGTTTCCTTAGATGCTGTGGCTACAGAGTTGAACGAAGTGGTCGTGACGGGAATGAGTCATTCGGCTGAATTAAAAACTAGCTCTATACCCGTAAGCACCTTTAGTCAGCAGCAATTAATTGAAGGTTCAACATCTAATTTAATAGACAACATTTCTCAACGAGCAGGAATAAGTCAAATAACTACCGGACCTGCTATTTCAAAGCCTGTGATTCGTGGATTGGGCTATAACAGAATCATCACCCTCAACAATGGAATTCGGCAAGAAGGCCAACAATGGGGCGATGAGCATGGTATTGAAATCGATGAGTTTTCTGTTGACCGCATTGAGATAATCAAGGGCGCTGGAAGCTTGATGTATGGAAGTGATGGAATTGGTGGTGTTATTAATTTTCTAGGCGCTAACCCTGAGGCAGTGGGAACGATCAAGGGCAAGTGGGTCTCCAATTATCAATCGAACAATGGAATGTTTGCAAATTCGATCATGAGTAGTGGAAATACAGGTGGAATTTATTGGTTAGCCAGGGCAAGTAATAAGATAGCAAAGTCATATGCGAACGCATTTGATGGTCGTGTCTTCAATTCTGCTTTCAATGAGATTGATTTCAATGGATTTGTGGGTCTCAGTCGCAAGTGGGGGTATTCGCAATTGAATTTCAATTCCTTCGATCAGTCGATTGGATTAGTGGAAGGAGATCGAGACGTGAATGGAAAATTTATTCGACTAAAAGATGTCAATGGTGTTGAACAAGCCAGTACCGCTACTGAAGATGAATTAAATTCATACCAACCATTTGTGCCCAGACAAAATGTAAATCATTTTGGGCTATCCAACACCACTAATTTATACCTAGGTGTTTCCCGACTACAATTAAACCTTGGCTATCAACGCAATCAACGAAAAGAATACGGAGATGTATTGAATGAAAATACGAAGAGTCTCTATTTCGACTTAACAACCATGAACTACAACATAGTTTACTTCTTGCCGGAAATAAATAACTGGCAGCTTTCAGTAGGTACTAGCGGCATGTCACAACAAAATCTAAACAAAGGAATTGAATTTCTAATCCCTGAATATCATTTGAATGATTGGGGGGCTTTTGGATTTGCTAAACGTCACATCGGCAAGTTTGACTTCTCGGCTGGCTTGCGTTTCGATCAGCGAAATATATCTATTGATGCACTCTATTTAGATATAAACGGCAATCCGACAAATGACGTAAATCAAACACAAAAATTTAGTGCTTCAACCTTGAGTTTTTCTAACTATTCTGCAAGTGCCGGTATTACTTATCAGCTAACAGAGCAATTCACGGCTAAAGTAAATGCATCACGTGGGTTTCGAGCGCCTAACTTATCGGAATTAGCCTCTAATGGAAGACATGAAGGTACGCTGAGGTATGAATACGGAAACACTCAACTTAAGGCCGAAACTTCTATTCAAACTGACGTTGGTCTTGTGTTTAATTCTGCTCATATATCTGCGGAAGTAAGTCTATTTCAAAATAATATAAATAACTACATCTATTCCGAAAAACTTCTGTCAAAGAATGGAACCGACAGCATCCCTGATCCTGCCGATCCGGTTCCCGCTTATCTTTTTGTACAAGGCAACGCACAATTAACAGGGGGTGAATTTTCCATTGATTTACATCCTCATCCTCTTGACTGGTTACACTTTGAAAACAGCTTCTCATTTGTGAATGCTCTCAATCAATCAAAATCAAATAATGATAGCGCAAAGTACTTGCCCTTTATACCTCCCGCCCGTTTTCAAAGCGAATTAAGGGCTAATATTAAAAAGCTTGGAAAGAGTTTTTCAAACCTTTTCCTCAAAACCGAATATGTTCATCATTGGGCACAAGACCGGGTGTTGTTAGAAAACAGAACGGAAACAAGAACAGGCTCTTATTCTTTAGTAAATGTGGGAATCGGTGCTGATGTCACAACTCGAAATGGCGCAACTCTATTTTCCATTTACCTAAGCGGCAATAATCTGTTTGATATCTCTTATCAGAATCATCTTAGTCGTCTAAAATATGCGCCAGAGAATCCCATAACAGGCAGACCAGGTGTCTTTAACATGGGGAGGAATTTTAGTATAAAAATTGTGGTGCCGATGACCTTCAAGAAGCCTAGTTAGGCATATTAAGAATTATCTCATTACTTTAACTGCCGATGCAGTTGATCGATTCAATCCAAAAACTCAAAACTTTTGTCTTTTCCCTTCATCCACTAAGCGATGTCGAATGGAATGACTTTGCTTCCATTTGGCAACAAGGCGAAGCCAAAAGAAAGACAATTCTTACAGCGAAAGGGGAAACAGAGAAGACCTTGTATTTTATTACTGAAGGCGTACAACGGGCTTACTATTTAACTGCTGAGGACAAAGAAGCTACCATCGTTTTTACGTACCCATTTTCATTTTCAGGTGTAGCTGATTCTTTTTTAACACAAACCCCCTCTCTCTATTTCTTTGAAACACTTACCCAAAGTTCATTCTTAAAAACAAGTCATTCGAAAGTGATGGAGTTGTTAGATCAATATCCAAATTTCGAAAGATTTATTAGTCGGGCCACCGCTTTTACTTTGAAGGGCGCATTAGAACGTCAAGTGGAGCTTCAAACTTTCTCAGCAGAGCAAAAATTTACCACGCTTCTCACGCGTAGTCCACAGGTATTGCGACTGATACCTCACAAATACCTGGCGTCATACTTAGGTATTGATGCTGCCACGTTTAGCAAGTTGCTTTCTACGGTTCGAGTGTAAATCTTTGTGTAGGCAAAGATTTTTGATGTTGAGCCTCCTCACCTTTGAGCCAACAAAACATACCATATGACTAGTTACAATCGGGACACCTTAATTGAGAACCTGTTAGATCAAACAGAAATCATTCTAAAAAAAGCCATTGAGTGGCAATTGATTCCGCACAGTACGTTTGCATTGCGACCAACCTCCGAAAGTTGGAGTGCTAATGAGTGCCTTCAACATTTAAATAGTTACGGTCGATTTTATTTACCCGCGATCGAAAGTGTTTTGAGTAGATCTGAAAAAACGGAATCGTCCACTCAATTTTCTCCCGGTTGGTTGGGGAATTACTTTACCAAACTGATGATGACCCCTGCGGATGGCATTGTTTCAAAAAAAATGAACTCTCCGAAGGATCATGCTCCGAAAACAATAATTGAAAGTCCTATGGTGATTTCTGAGTTTATTGATCAGCAAGAAAAACTCTTGGCGTTATTGAGCACTGCCAAAAAGGTTGACTTAAATAAAGTGAAAGTAGGAATCTCCATTGCTCCATTTATCAAACTGAAATTGGGGGATGTGTTCAGCTTTGTGATTGCTCATCAAGTCAGACACGTTTTGCAAGCACAACGAGCGTTGGTCAACACTGGCGTGGTGGAAGAAAAGTTGAAGGTTATTTCTTTGATGTCTCTAGATTGAACTCTCCCCTATTTAACTAAAAATTGTTTAAGGTCTTCCAACTTCAGGATGCCCTCGTAGTACGCCTTACCAAAGATAACGGCAAAGATGCCCATGTCATTTAGTTTCTTTATGTCATCTACGCCTCGCACACCTCCGCTTGCTAAGATTTGAAGATCAGGAAATTGGTCTTTGATCTCTTGATAGAAGGAAAACGCTGGGCCTTCCAACACTCCATCGCGAGAAATATCTGTGCACTTGGCGTACTTCAATCCCTTGTCATAAAAAAATTGAAGATGTTCAAAGAGGTTCACATCTGATTTGTTTTGCCATCCTCGGAAAGCCACTTTCTTCGTATTGATGTCAGTCACATCAGCACCTAGCGTCATCTTCTCACGACCATAAGAAATAATCCATGATGCAAAAAGCTCTGGTTTAGCGATGGCTATACTTGAGGCCGTAATATAATCTGCTCCATAATTGTAGGCATTCCCAATGTCTCCATCAGTGTTTATGCCTCCGGTAAAGTCAAGCTTCAGTTCGGTATACCCTGCTATTTGCTCCAACACATGAAAGTTTTTGGGGCTACCTGTCTCTGCTCCATCCAAATCAACTAAATGGAGTACTTCTATTCCATGATCTTCAAATCGTTTGGCTAAATCAACTGGATTTTCTTCATAGGCTTTCTCGCTCGCAGGATCTCCTTTACGCATTTTTACTACCTTCCCATTACGTATGGCAATTGATGGTATTACTTGAATCATTCTTATTGAATTTACTTTTGTTAATCCTATTTTACCGTGAAGGGGGCTGTCACCAATGTTTTGTCCCAAAGGAAAATTAGCTCCATCTCTTTACCCATTTTTTCAACAGAAATTGTAAACTGTTCAAATTCTTTTTCCTGAATGACGACTGGTGCGTCAATGATAAGTACATCATTCTCCATCTTTCGTAGTACTTGTCCGTCAAAGCCGACTCCCCACATCGGTATTTCAGAATTGAAAATTATTTTCCACTCTTGCTCATCTGGGATTGTCCAAAGACTATATTCTCCCTTAGGCAATTTCTTGCCATCAAAATCCAAGTCTACATTAGTTTTAAAAACTGTTGCCTCATTTGCCCCAGTCCTCCACACTTTTTTAAAAGGTACAAGTCCACCAAAAATCACTCTCCCTTTCTTCAAGGGGCGATTATAGAATAGATCAATCTTGACATCCCCATTTGAAAATGAAACTTCCCCCTGAGGGCTAGCCTTCTTGGTGTAGATAACTCGTGTATAGACTGAGATTATCATCACAATCACCACTATACCAAAAATTATAAAAAACCTTTTCATACGGGGTTATTCACAAAGTAGGGTTTCGTTTAATATTTAATGTCCAATTTGCAAATAATTAACGTTATCCATTTACTTTTGATAAATAAACATTTTTAACCATGGCTGTTTTTGGAGTTGTTATTGCCCTTTTTATTCTTGCTATTGTTTCTATTTGGATTTTCCCAAATAGCAAAGTAAGTGATAACGAGCACGATTTAAAGCATTAATTTACGAATGAACATCTGCGTTTTTTGCGGATCTTCTTCTGGATTTGATATCCTCTATAAAAAAGCCGCTCAAGAGTTGGGCAGACTTATTGGGGTTTCAAAATCAACTCTCATCTATGGTGGAGGCAATGTGGGGCTAATGGGCGTCCTTGCGGATGCAGTGATGGACAATGGAGGGAGCGTGTATGGTGTCATCCCAGATTTTCTATTGCGCAGAGAAGTTGCTCATAAAGGCATCACCCAATTGGAGGTAGTGGGAAGTATGCATGAAAGAAAAAAAAGAATGGCAGACTTATCTGAGGCATTTATTGCCATGCCTGGAGGTTGGGGAACATTAGATGAATTAGCCGAAATTTTAACCTGGAAACAATTAGGACTGATCAACACACCCGTTGGGTTGCTCAATATCAATTCCTATTTCGATCATTTAATAGCTCAAATGGACCGAATGGCTCACGATGGATTTCTGGATGCCTCCAATCTTCAATCTATAAAAATTTCAGAATCGCCAAGTCTTCTATTAACCCAATTAGGCGCAAATTACGTTTACTCTGCTTAGTCTACACTGAAAATCAGTAGCTTTAAAAGTGTCGAACTTAGTATGCATATAAAAGTCCTCTATTTCCTCGCCTTCATTTTTTGTGCCCATCATGCTTTAGGGCAACCACAGATGCTGGGCTTTTCTTTTCCGGAGGGAGTAAGCCGTGTAGAAATTCCAATTGAAATTCACAACAATCTTGTGGTAGTACCTGTAATACTTAACAACCAACTACCGCTAAAATTTATAATTGATACGGGTGTGCGTACCGCCATTCTTACAGAAAAAGTATACAGTGATATTCTTAATTTATCTTACTCAAAGAAGTACACCCTTTCGGGCCCTGGTGGACAAAAATTAGTTGACGCGTATATCACTAGCAATGTTACTTTGGACATGCCTGGCGTTCATGGGCAAGGTCATTCTTTGTTAGTTTTAGATGAGGATTACCTAGAACTCAAAAACTCTATGGGTACAGAGGTCCATGGCATTCTTGGATACGAATTGTTCAGTCGATTTGTTGTAAAGATTGACTATGAAAGTAAAAAACTGACACTTATGTTGCCAAAGGTATTCAAGCCTAAAAAAAATTATGATATTATTCCTATTTCAATCGAAGACACTAAACCATTTATTCATGCCAAACTTCAAGTGAATGATTCGACATCAATCGATGCCACGTTTTTAGTTGACTCCGGAGCTAGTCATGGGCTCTTTTTGGAAACGCAATCAAATCCTCTTATTAGGGTTCCGGATAAAAATATAAGAGCAATATTGGGGAGAGGTATTGGTGGGGTGATTACAGGTAAAATAGGACGAATGCGATCGATTACAATTGGCAAATATCAAGTAACAAACCTCATTACCAATTTTCCTGACGATTATGTCTATTCTGATACGCTTCGTAAAAATCGGTATACGTTTCGCAATGGTTCAATTGGGGGAGATTTACTCAGTAGGTTCACCGTAATATTCGACTATCCAAGTGGAAAAATCTATCTCAAAAAAAACTCGCTATTCAAAAAGGGTTTTTATTTTAACTTAAGCGGATTGACGTTGCGCGCCACCGGTGCCAGACTGAGGGACTACGAGATTTCTGATGTTAGAGAAAATACAACCGCACAGAAAGCAGGGATTGTGCGGGGAGACCAACTTATAGCAATCAATGGAATATTGGTGAAAGACTGGGAATTAAACTATGTGAATAATTTTATGAATTATAAGCCTGGCAAAAAGGTAAGATTGGAAGTTTTGCGAAATGGCAAGAAACTAAAATTTGATTTTGTGCTGGAAAGTCAAATTTAAAATGCTGATTTGATAAGTTGCTTTAACTTTCCTTTTCGTTTTCTATATACTAACCGCAGATAATCTTGTGTCCTTCTATACTTGATTGAATTAGTCAAAGCCCGATACAATAATTCTCCCGACAGATTAGACTTTAAAACATAATTGAGAGGCCCATTGCTAAATATTGATTCATAATTGGAATTTTTAATAACGGTGATGGGCACATCTTTCGTTTTCTTTTCGCTCATGAAAGATTTGACAGAAAGATTAAGTTCATCTTTTCCAATATTATCATCGATTATTATGAATGACGGTTTAAACGTTGACAAACAATGCAAGCTGCTTTTTAGATCAAAGGCAAATTCGGTGATAATCTTAATCCCGTTCACTTCCCGTAAATGGGCTACTATTTTGCCCAATTCAATAGGATTATTGCCCAGCATCAACACCCCTAAGGATTCTTTCTCTTCAACAATTGTATTCATCACCTACTGATTAACGAAAGGTTGATGAATATGTTCAATCAGTAGTAACCTCTATTTTAGAAATGATTTAAAAAATAATTGATGGGTTCTCTGATCTTTACTTCTATTTTCACACAAAATGACTTGTGCACAAAAACAATACTAATCGTTGAAGCAAGTAATTATCATTGGTGGAGGGCTATCAGGCTTAATTGCAGCTAATTGTTTGTCAGAGGCACAAATTCCTGTCATCCTATTTGAAAGAAAGGATTATCCTTTTCATCGAGTTTGTGGTGAATATATTTCCAATGAGACCATCCCCTTTCTAAAATCACTTCAATTGTTTCCTGAGCAATTCAATCCACCATCCATTCATCAACTTCAGTTAACCTCCGTGAATGGTCGGTCTGCCACTTTAGAATTGGACTTGGGTGGCTTCGGTATCAGCCGATATACGTTTGATCAGTTTCTATACGAAAAGGCCAAAAAGCGCGGTGTTGTTTTTTACTTGAATACCGAAGTGGAGAGTGTAGCCTACTCAAAAGAAAAATTTACAGTGAATACGAAAGATCGTGTGTTGGAAGCGGATGTAGTTATTGGCTCGTTTGGTAAAAGATCAAAACTAGATGTTTCGCTAAAGCGCAGTTTTATACAAAAGCGTTCTCCCTATGTGGGCGTTAAGTACCACATTCGCACGCAGCACCCGGATGCATTAATTGCGTTGCACAATTTCAAAGATGGCTACTGTGGAATTAGCAATATTGAAGATGGAAAAAGTTGCCTTTGCTACCTTACTCATCGCGACAATCTCCGAAAATTTGGCACTATTAAATCGATGGAAGAAGAGGTGCTTTACAGAAATCCATTTTTGAAATCTATTTTCACCAATGCTGAATTTTTGTATGACAAACCGGAGGTAATCAACGAAATCTCTTTCGAAACGAAAAGCCCTGTGCAAGATCATATATTGATGAGTGGTGATGCCGCAGGCATGATCACGCCCCTGTGTGGCAATGGTATGGCCCTCGCCATTCACTCGGCAAAAATCGTGAGTGAGCTAATAAGTGCCTTTAGCAAAAATGAAATTTCGCGAGAGCAGCTTGAATACAACTATGCCGATAAATGGAATTCTCTTTTCGCCAGCCGACTTTGGGCCGGGCGCCAAATACAAAATCTTTTTGGTAGTGAGTGGGCTTCTAATGTGGCCGTGAATCTGGCAAGGCACGTCAAACCAATTGCCGGTTTTTTAGTAAAAAAGACGCACGGGGCGCCTTTTTAACTTCTGCTTGTACCCAGGACGGGACTTGAACCCGTACAGATATTACTATCCACAGGATTTTAAGTCCTGCGTGTCTACCAATTCCACCACCCGGGCAGGGCAAAAAATAAAAGCACCTAAAACTATGGTGCTTTT
The DNA here is from genome assembly GCA_031430395.1 of Cyclobacteriaceae bacterium. Classification (GTDB taxonomy): domain Bacteria; phylum Bacteroidota; class Bacteroidia; order Cytophagales; family Cyclobacteriaceae; genus ELB16-189. The sequence goes on along the minus strand of JANPBK010000226.1, from coordinate 23,156 downwards.
ACTTTTGAGCGGGAAACGAGACTCGAACTCGCGACCCCGACCTTGGCAAGGTCGTGCTCTACCAACTGAGCTACTCCCGCTTTTATTAACCATAGAGTAAGAGAAGGCTGATTTTCCTTCACTTTTACGCTTTGGGACTGCAAATTTAATCCTGAATACTATATTTCCAAATCAAGCTACCCTTCCGGATGTTTTCTTTCTCGTGGTTGAGCGAGCTTTTCCAATTATGGTTTCTGATTTTACCCCCAGGGATCTATTTCCAACATTAAACGATTTGGTAACTTTCGACTCTAATCGAACTAAACCAATTAGGATATGAAAACAATTATTAGTTGTGCATTAATGCTGTTAGTGGCTTTTACAACCGATGCCCAGGTTAAGCGCAAAGGGGCGCAAGCCAGAGAGGGTAAATTGAGTGGGAAGACGGTAGATGCCGGTCAGGTGCCGGAATCGGTCAAGAATGCCTTCGCTGCAACCGGAGCAACCGCGACCCGCTGGGAAAAGCACCAGGCCAAGGGCAAGAAAACAGTTGTAAGATATATCGCTGTATACACACAAGATGGCATGCGCGCACGTGCACGCTTCAGGGAAGATGGCACGACTATGAGTACATCAAAATACATGAGAGCCGAACAATTGCCTGCTGCCATTAAATCTGCCGCAGAAGCGAAAATCCAAGGACAAAAAATAATGGGTGGCGAAGAATTCAAAACAAAAAAAGGAGAAACATATTATCGTGTATACTCCAGAGGCGGTGGCTCGCGGACTGTCTCCGTTTTTGATATAAATGGCCAGCCCATTACAAAAGATAAAATGTCTGATGATTTGAAAGAATCGGAAGGTGAAGACGAAGGGGACGGCAATTAGTCTGCCGGGTAGTTGATGCCCGCTTTTTTTCGGATTTCATCGATGACTTGGGTCAACAAACTTGTATCAGCATGTGTACGTATGGGGCTCTCTATGAGCCCCTTTTTTATACAGTCAGTAACATGCTGCGCTTCATATTCGTAGCCGTTGCCTTTTGCTTTTTCAAATGCTACGGTCTGTTTTGAATCAACGATACCAGAATAGAACTCTAGTTCGGCAGTGGGTCCATGAAACCGATGCGTAAGGCGTATCCTCCCTTGATCTCCTGCTATATCAGCTCCTGTGGCGAGATTAGTAGCAAAAGATGAAAATAGATTTGCCATTGCTCCATTGTTATACTTGAACTGGATGGCACATTGATCATCCACACCAGAATCTGCTGCTACCATCGAAGTATTAATTTGATCCGGTTTGCCAAGAAGATCTAACGCTAAAAAGACAGGATAGACACCCACGTCAAGCAAAGAACCACCACCTAATGCAGGATCATAAATTCGTTGGGAGACGGGTGGTGTTGGTTTAAATCCAAACTCAGCATTGATATATTGGATCGCACCCACTTTCCCTTGTGCAATCATTTCTCTTACTTTCAAATAATGAGGAAGGAAACGAGTCCAGAATGCTTCCATTAAAAAAGTCTGCTGACTTCCGGCAAAGTCAATCATTTCCTTTGCCTGTTTGTAATTAATTGCAAAAGCCTTTTCACAAAGCACTGCCTTTTTATGTTGAAGGCATAACATCACATGTTCATAGTGTAGTGCATGTGGCGTTGCTATGTATATGACATCTACTTCCGGATTTTCAACTAAAGCCTGATAACTGTTATGCTTGTGTTTAACTTGAAAATCACTGGCGAAAGCATCAGCCGTACTTTGCTCGCGAGCACCAACTGCAACCAACTGTGCATCTTTGACCCATTGCAGATCACTGGCGAATTTTCTGGCAATTTTTCCGCAGCCAAGTATGCCCCAACGGATCACTTGATTCATATCCTTAAATTATTCATCAAAGAAAAGGAATTTTGTTGCTTCGCAACTGTACGCTTTTGATTAAAAGTATGTTCACAAATGAAACGTGAAAAATACAATCTGCCTATTGGGTATCCATATTGTAGATTTTTAAGCTGGCAAGTGCTTTGCTAACTACTCCTAAAAATTCCATGAAGACTATTCTCGCCATTTTGCTTTGGTGTATACTGTTTACTCTGTGCTGGCCCATTGCTTTGATGCTCATCTTCCTATTGCCTCTTCTTTGGTTGATTTTGCTTCCGTTCAGGATAATCGGCTTTTCATTGGAAATGATCTTCAAGCTGATTGGCTCAATTCTGATGTTGCCTTTCCGATTACTTGGAGTGAAGTGAGTTTGATTAGTAGATTTGGTATATCAATAATCCAATGCCAACGATTTATCATCAATTCATTGTTTCCGCAAAACCACCGAAAGTATTTGAAGCTTTTACCTCCGCCAGGGGACTAAATAATTGGTGGACATTAAAATGTAGCGGCCAACAACTACTTGGCGCTGATTACAATTTCTATTTCGGCCCAGAATATAATTGGCATGCTAAAGTCATTAATATGGTACCTGATCGCGAATTCACCTGGTTGATGAAAGAGGCTATGGATGACTGGAAGTCGACAGAAGTAGGTTTTAAGCTTATAGAGGTAGGAGATCATACTCGAGTTAACTTTTTCCATAAAGGTTGGAAAGAAGAATCGGACCATTTTGCCATTACCAACTACTGCTGGGGCCAACTATTAGCTGGGCTAAAGAACTATGTTGAAAAGGGAGAGATCGTTCCTTTTGAAAAACGAAATTAAGCTCACTCTGTTTTCTTTTCTTTTTCAACTCGCCTAGTTCCACCATACATTTCATACTCCAACAAGCGACAATCTATTTGGGCCGTATAAAATTCAATCCTGCGGCTGGCTTTTAGCCCGATCTTTTTGGCGAGATCCAGGTTGCCGGTGAAAATATATCCGAGATAACCCTGGCATTGCTTTTTCAAGAAATCGCCCATACGGGCATAGGTCGTTTCCAATTCACTTACCTCACCTAGTCGTTCACCGTATTCGGGGTTAAAATAGATAACACCGGGTGGTTGAGGGATCGATGTTGATTCAAAATCACACACTTTGAATTCCATCATCTGATCTACTCCTGCGAGTTCAGCATTTACTTTAGAGATCTCAATCGCATCTTGACTGATGTCTGTGGCGATCACTTTCAACCCAGGCACTTCGATTACTTGCTCTTTCAAGTTTTGAAGCTCGGCCTGATAGACGGATGCATCGTATCCCAACACATGCATGAATGAATAATTTTCTCTAAGCAAGCCAGGCCTTCTGTTGGTAGCCAATAAAACTGCTTCGATGGCTACCGTGGAAGATCCACACATAGGGTTGACAAAAGGTGATTTTCGATCCCACTTGGTGGCCATAATTGTTGCCACTGCCAACGCCTCGAGCATGGGTGCTTGCCCGGGGATTTTACGATACCCGTGTTTTGCTAACGTTTCCCCGGAGGTATCTAAGAATACTTCTGCCTGCTGGTCGTTCCAATATAAATTGATGACAGCTCCATCTAAAATGGATCCTGAATCTGGTCTCTTCAACACTTCTCTCCGCATGCGGTCAACAATCGCATCTTTGACTTTCACATTCACAAACATTTCACTGTTGACCGTAAAATGGTTGGAATTGTTAGTCACCGAAAAATATCCTTCCGGGGATAGAATGGTCTCCCAAGGGTAATGAAGCAATTTGGTATATACCTCCTCAGGACTATTGGCAGTAAATTCTTTGAGCGAATACAGCACTTGGCTGGCGCATCGCAGGTTGAGGTTTAGCCGGATGCAGTCGTTTACATTTCCTTTCAACTCAACTCCTGTCACAAATCTGCGCTCAATTTCAAACCCGAGATCCCTTACTTCCTGCTCGAGGTAAGGTGCAATGCGCTTTTTACAAGTGACAATGATTCGGCTGCGGGTGGAAAAAATACTCATGCTGCAAGGTAATGATTATGAGATTGAGTGAGAGATAAAAAGGGTTCATCTGTCAATCAACAAAATTCAAAAAGGTTGTATTGAAAGTAGATCTACAAAACAATTTTGTTGTATGATGCGCTAATGCCGCGGATCAACGAAGAGCTAAAGCCCTGGTGTTCCATTTCATTTAATCCCACAATAGTGCAGCCCTTCGGTGTCGTCACTTTATCAATTTCTTCTTCCGGATGTCGGTTGAGTTTTAATAATAATTCAGCCGAGCCTTTCACGGTTTGTGCCGCAATGAGGCTGGCCGTTTTGGCATCAAAGCCGATTTCAATTCCACCTTGTGTGGCAGCACGAATAAATCGCAACGCAAAGGCAATCCCACAAGCACCCAGTACCGTAGCCGCATCCATTAGTTTTTCATCAATAGGAATGGTAATACCCAGCTGATCAAATAATTCTTTCACATAACTCGCTTGATCAGCCGAAGCTCCTTGCGAACACAAACACGTTACCGATTCTTGAATAGCAATAGCAGTGTTTGGCATCGCGCGAAAAATAGGAATAGATTTATCAAAAATACTTGACAGGTCTTTCAAAAATATTCCAGTCACTACACTGATCACAATATGTTTTTGGGGATCAAATGAATTTTTCAACTCGGCAAGGACTTCTTTGACATTAAATGGTTTTAAGGCTACAATGATTACTTCACTTTCGCGAATGGCTAATGCATTATCGCTTGTAACGGTGACGCCTTTTGCTTTCAGTTCATCCAGGCGCGACAACGTTCTACGAGTAATGGTAATTTGTGCAGGCTTGGCAAATCCGCTTTTCAATAATCCTTCGGCAATGGCTGTGCCTAAATTTCCTCCGCCAATGATGGCTATTTTCTTTGTGTTCATACAATGAATTAATGTCGCTAAGATACATTTAAAAGTTACTGCCCTTCCTTTTTTAAAGACACTAACTTAGCCTTCATCTCCTCTTTTTCTTCTTCAGACTCTATAAAAGGAACTATTTCCTCCAACGAGTGAATTGCCTCCTCTCGTTTACCTAAAGCCAACAACACTTCAGCTTCTAAACCGTTATCGGGCATTTCATTAAAGTGGAAAAGCCTTGCCATTTTATGTTGTTGCCGTGCAATCTTTAATACAAGTGGCAAAAGGGTTGAGTCTTTTTTCGGATCACTTTCATTTCTTCCTAATGCGGTCAAAACAAACTTTTCGTACTCAACTATCATCTCCCGATAAACCAGGGTGAATCCAAAATCAGTTCCATATTGTTTAATATAGGCATCACTTTCTTCAATCCCAAGATCGACTGCTTTGCTTCCTTCAGTGAGAAATAATTTAGCTTGATTTGCTTCCACTATTCCAAGTACCTTTTGTACCCGGAGGGATCCATGTTCATATATATGTTTCACAACGATTAAAGCGTTTTGAAAAAAGGGAGAGAAGTACAACCCGATGATAACAGTCGCTATGCAAAACCTGATCATCAAAAAATGAAACATTTTTCGTTTCCAGATAACGATGGGGATTAATGCAATCGAACAACTGATACTGATCAATCTCATCTCATCAGCACCTTCTAAATGTAGAATTTTAAACAACGATCCAATGCTAGCAATGGCCATGATCCATCCGCAAATAATGCCTAGCCATTTTACTTTAGTTAGGTAGTAGCCAACAAAAAACATGAGGATCGAAATTGAAAACAGGCTAAGAGTTAACATCTCATTAGCGCCTGCAAAATAAACTTGTTTAAAAGTCAAGCCAAGTGCTAAAATCAATATCCAAACCGCCAATGCGTTTTTAACAAACTTCCATCGGCTTAGCCTTGCGCGGTCGTCATTGTTAGTTTCGATTTCGCCAAACTGTTCATCTACATGTGCGGCCAAAACCAGCCATGCGAACAGATAAACGCCTAATAAAAAATAACTTAGGGCGAATGACCAATCAACATTTCTAACCTGAAAAAACACGCGAAGAATAAAACCAACTACTTGAGGAGAAAACGCAATCGCCAGTAACCAATAACCCCGTTTCACAAATTCAATTCTAAAATTCAACGCAAATGATTTTAATCGAGTAGCAATCTGAGTACGATTAAAATAGAAGTACGTGGCCACGGCAAGTAATAAAAAAGTCCATCCCAACACGCTTGTGATAAACAAACTACTGCTGATCAGAATAATTAAAAAAACAAGAATGCCTGCATTGCGGAAGTACTGCATGTATTGCATGACTGGATTGATCTCTTCCAAAACCAATGTAGCCTGATAAAGCTGTTCGTTTACTTTGATCGTTAATGCGTCTAGCCTCTTTGTTGTCTTTCCGGAAATTTCCAATTCATCATGCAGCACTTCTTCTTTCGCATTGTAGGCTTTGGCCAGGTTCAGGGCCGTCCGTACTTTATCTGCGATGTCGCTAAAGCGAAGTCGGGAAGCAATAACTGCTAAGAAAAAAATCGAGCAGATCAAACTTTGGGCAGACACCAAACAAAACAAACTCTTCTTATCACTGAGCCCCGCTACGCCTGCATCGAACAGGGGCCAGTCGAAATGAATAAACGCTTGGGCTGTGGAGAAAATATAGGAAGCAAAATTTTCTAAATCCTTAAAGGAAACTAAATCCGTAGCCACAATTTGTAAAAAGCCGCTGAAGGTAAGCGCACCGAACAATGCACTTTCCAGCACGTAGGCTTCCAGGCGACTGGTGGAAGAATTCAATTTTGTTTCAAGGGCTACAATCACCTCATCGTTTTCATCAACACTTAGTGCGGTGGTATCAATCTGTTTGTGTTCCAATTGCCTGACGAGCTCATTCTCCCCTAAACGTCCAACACGAAAAAAGCGCAGGTAGAGAAAATAGTAAAACGTCAAACCGAAAAGCGTCAGCACATGTAATCGATCGGGCAATAGGTAACTGATAAAAATGCTGGAGCCTAAAAAAAAGGCGAGCCAGGTATATTGCTCTATGGAAACCTGGTATTCAATTTTATAACTGGAAGCTCCTCCATAGGAGTTAAGTAATTTTAAATTTGCCTTTTTATGCACTCTGCCAATAAGGTAAGCCAAAGCAATGGTAAAGAAGGGAATGAAGAGTATGTTGTTAAGCGCCAAATATCCTTTGTTGAGCTCCCAGTACGTAAAGCCAAATAAAAACGAGAACCGAATTGTGTAATCCATTGCCAGTGGCCAAATCTTGGTAGGGATTTTAATGACGATGCGATTCTGATACTGGTGGATTTCATGTTCGATTCTTTTTAGCTCATCTTGAATCAGAACGCCCTCATCTTGTAAACCAAAAACAAAAATTAGCTCATTCCATAGTTTACCTATCTTCCGTGATACAATCCGGTCATCTACTTTTTCGGCTTGCTTTTGCAAGAGTTGAAGGGTAGCTCCACACCATACCTTGTATTCCTTAGAAAAAGATGAAGCTGCTTCTTGCCAATCGCCTTGGCTAATCTGCTTGGATGCCTTCCTGTTTTCTACATCTTCAATCTGTTCTTTAGAAAGTGTTTTAGAAAAATGCGAGGTTAAAAACTGACTAAAGTAGAGTTTCAGTTCACCCGATAGCCCTTCTACATTATAAGCTAAACGTGCAATGAATTCCAATAAATCCTTGTCTGTTGCTTTCATGCTAAGCAGATCTTTTTACGAATATAACCCTTAAATCAAAACCTAACTCGAAGAAAGCAATTGGGTAAACTGTTTATCCTCCACTTATCGCACCTTTTATGAACTCCGTGTATAATTTCTCGGTTTTCTTTGATCTTTTTAACAACTTTTCAAAACCTAGTTGTTGAAAACAATAGGATTTACGTTTATATTATCTGACTTGATACTTACTACTCAATACTCCTAAAATGAAAAGACGTGATTTTGTTCAGTTGGCAGGACTTGGGTTAGGTGGCTTGGCCCTTCCTTTTCCGATGATGGGAAACCCTGTGTCGATCGAGGCGCTTTTGGAAGTGCCCTTAACAATTGGTCAGAAAAAACAATTGGCTGATGTAGCTCTCAACACCGCCAAGAGCGCAGGTGCTTCGTATGCAGATGTGCGCATTGGTCGTTACTTAAATCAATTTATCAGCACTCGCGAAACTCGAGTGCAAGGAATTCAAAGTTCGGAATCATTTGGTGTGGGCGTACGCGTAATTGCGAAAGGCACCTGGGGTTTCGCTTCTACCAATGACGTTTCTAACGATGGAATAAAAAAAGCAACTGAACGTGCCATCGCTATTGCGAAAGCAAATAGTAAATTCCAAACAGAGCCTGTTAAACTCGCACCTGTTCAAGGTTACGGAGAGGTTTCCTGGAATACTCCGATTCAAAAAAATGCATTTGAAGTTCCTGTCTCTGAAAAGGTAGAGTTATTACTAAGCACCAATGCTGCTGCGCAAAAAGGCGGTGCCACCTTTGCCAGTTCTAATCTCTTTCAGGTAAACGAACAAAAATATTTTGCCTCTACCGATGGTTCTTATATCGACCAAGATATCCATCGCATCTGGCCCACCTTTACCGTGAATGTGATTGATCGTGCTTCAGGTAAATTTAAATCACGCGATGCGATGAGCGCCCCGATGGGCATGGGTTACGAGTACATGATCCCAAAGACAGAAGATAAATTATCTACTCCTACCGGCATGGTATTGTATCGCAATAGTTACGACATGATTGAAGATGCGACTACAGCCGCACGTCAAGCGAAGGATATGATTTCAGCAAAATCAGTCGAGCCTGGGAAATATGATTTAGTACTGGAACCAAATCACTTGGGCTTGACCATCCACGAAAGTGTAGGCCACCCATTGGAATTGGATCGCATACTTGGATATGAAGCCAACTACGCGGGAACAAGTTTTGCCAGCATAGACAAATTGAAGTCGGGAACATTTAATTATGGCAGCAAGCAGGTAAACATTTTTGCAGATAAGACACAGCCGGGCTCATTAGGCGCAGTAGGCTATGATGATGAAGGTGTGAAATGCAAGCGGTGGGATTTAATCAAAGACGGGATCCTTGTCAACTTTCAAGCAATCCGCGATCAAGTGCACATGCTAGGTCAAAATGAATCGCACGGTTGTGCATACTCACAAAGTTGGAGCGATGTTCAATTCCAGCGTATGCCCAATGTTTCTCTAGCTCCAGGCAAAGAGGCCTACTCGATCGATCAAATGATAAAAGACGTAGAGAAAGGAATCTACATCGCTGGCAGGGGATCGTATTCAATCGATCAGCAGCGGTACAATTTTCAATTTGGAGGCACCGTATTTTATGAAATCAAAAACGGACAGATTGTTGGCATCATCAATGATGTGGCTTATCAATCAAACACGCAAGAGTTTTGGAATAGTTGCGTGAAAGTGTGTGACGAAAAGGATTACCGCATGTTTGGGTCATTCTTCGATGGAAAAGGGCAGCCTTCACAGGTCAGTGCAGTATCGCATGGAAGTTCTACGGCACGATTTAATGCAGTGAATGTGATTAATACGGGAAGAACAATATAGACGAGAGACATAAGACATAAGTAGTTAGACATATTGTTTCTTACTACTTATCAGAAAAAATCTTGATACTTAATACTTACTACTAAAATGAGAAGAAGAGATTTTATTCAATTAGCAGGACTTAGCGCAGGTGCCATGGCATTGCCATTCTCTGGCTTTGCGCAAGAGGTGGACATCGCACACATGCTTACTCCTTTGCTGGACACCGCTCAGAAAAAACAATTGGCGGATGTAGCATTGAACACCGCGAAAGGGTTAGGTGCTTCCTACACTGATGTGCGGATTGGTCGATACTTAAATCAATTTGTTACCACACGTGAGAAGCGAGTTCAAGGTGTCACCAACACCGAATCGTTTGGTGTAGGCATTCGGGTAATCGCTAATGGAACCTGGGGCTTTGCCGCCAGTAACAATGTAACCCCTGATGGAGTTAAGCGAACTACCGAAAAAGCAGTTGCCATTGCAAAAGCAAATTCAAAATTTCAAAAAGAGCCTGTCAAGTTAGCTGCCACTCCATCATATGGTGAGGTAAATTGGAAAACTCCGATTGTAAAAAATGGATTTGAAGTTCCTGTAAAAGATAAAGTAGAGTTGCTGCTTGCCGCGAATGCAAAAGCGCTGGAGAAGGGTGCGAGCTTCGTCAATAGCATTATGTTTTTGGTGAACGAGCAAAAGTATTTTGCCTCTAGCGAAGGCTCTTACATCGATCAAGATATACATCGCACCTGGCCCAATTTTCAGGTGTCAATGGTAGATCGCCAATCGGGACAATTTAAAACACGCGCAGCTTTCAGTGCGCCTGTCGGGATGGGCTATGAATACTTAGATGGAAGGACTGAAGATAAAATCCAAGGGCCGGGTGGCATCATCTTATACAACAAGTCGTATGACATGATTGAAGATGCAACCATGGCAGCTGAGCAAGCCAAGCAAATGATTGCCGCCAAATCGGTAGAGCCTGGTAAATATGATTTGATGTTGGAGCCTTCACACCTCTGGTTGACCATCCACGAAAGTGTAGGTCACCCAACTGAACTTGATCGGGTGCTTGGTTATGAAGCCAACTTTGCGGGAACTAGCTTCTTAACGCTCGATAAGTGGCAATCAAAGAAATTTAAATTCGGAAGTGATATCGTCAACTTCATGGCGGACAAAACTCAAATTGGTTCGCTAGGCAATGTTGCATATGATGATGAAGGAGTGAAGTGTAAATCTTGGGAGTTGATCAAAGATGGTGTGCTCGTTAACTACCAGGCCATTCGCGATCAGGTCAATATCATTGGTCAAAAAGAATCACATGGCTGCTGCTACTCGCAAAGCTGGAATGATGTGCAGTTTCAGCGTATGGCAAATGTTTCCTTGCAACCAGGTAAGCAACCACTCACACCGGATCAAATGGTGGCCGGCATTGAAAAAGGAATCTATATTGTGAAGGACGGTTCGTTCTCCATCGATCAGCAACGCTACAATTTCCAATTTGGCGGAGTGTTGTTCTTTGAGATCAAGAATGGAAAAATTGAAGGCATGTTGAAAGATGTGGCGTATCAGGCTAACACCAACGAATTCTGGAATTCGTGTACCCAAATTTGTGATGAGCGTGATTACCGGTTAAATGGGGCTTTCAACGATGGCAAAGGGCAACCGAGTCAGTCGAATGCAGTTTCTCATGGATCGGCTACGGCACGTTTCAATGGAGTGAATGTAATTAATACTGGCCGGACTATATAAAATCATAAATCTAAAATCGCAAATCTTAAATTGTATTCAACATGGCTATACTCTCAAAAGAAGAAGCAAAAAAAATACTGGAAAAGGTAGTAGGCTTTTCTAAAGCGGATGGAATTGAAGCTAATCTCAACGGTAATGATGGTGGTAACATACGATATGCGCGCAACAGTGTATCTACCTCTGGTGAGGATAGTAACGTGAACTTAACTGTGCAATCCTACGTGGGCAAAAAAGTAGGGTCAGCTTCTATCAACGAATTTGATGATGCCTCGTTGGAAAAAGTAGTGAGACGTGCAGAAGAGCTATCGAAACTGGCACCAGAGAACTCGGAGTTCATGGAGCCGCTGCCACAACAAACATACGGGGCTGAAGCTAAAACATTTATTGAATCGACTGCCAAAATTACTCCCGAGTATCGCGCGCAAGCGGCAGCGGATAGTATTTTGCCTGCTTCCAAAAAAGAAATAACCGCAGCTGGTTTCTTAGAAGACAGCAGGGGTTTTGGTTCACTTATGAATAGCAAGGGTGCTTTTGCCTATAATAAATCTACCGGAGTGGACTTTACCGTTACGATGCGTTCTAACGATGGAACGGGCTCGGGTTGGGTAGCAAGAAATTTTAATGACGTAAGCAAACTGAATACTGCTGAAGCCTCCGCCATTGCGATGGAGAAAGCATTGCAATCACGAAACGCAAAAGCCATTGAGCCCGGCAAGTACACGGTGATATTAGAACCAAATGCCGCTTCTGACTTATTAAGTCTGATGCTCTTTGCCATGAATGCACGCCAAGCAGATGAAGGTAGAAGTTTCCTTTCTAAAAAAGGGGGAGGCACTAAGCTGGGTGAAAAAATTGTTGATGAGCGTGTGAACATTTATACGGATCCATGGAATGAAGAAGTGCCTACCGGCAATTGGGCAGGCAATGGTCTGCCTCGAAAGAAAATGGATTTGATAAAAAATGGCTCAGTAGCCAACATGATTTACGATCGCTATTGGGCATCCTTAAAAAATGCAGAGCCAACTCCTTTCCCTGGTAACAGAATTATGGATGGGGGAACTGCCTCGATTGAAGATATGATCAAGGACACAAAGAAGGGAGTGCTCGTGACTCGCTTCTGGTACATTCGTGCTGTTGATCCACAAACGTTATTGTATACAGGTTTAACGAGAGATGGAACCTTTTATATTGAGAATGGAAAGATCAAACATCCAATCAAGAATTTCCGCTTCAATGAAAGTCCGGTGATTATGCTGAACAATCTGGAAACATTGGGCAAGCAAATGCGTGTGGCTAGTGGCGGTGGTCCCGGTGGTGGTGGAAGTTCATTGATTCCGAGTATGAAGATTAGAGACTTTACGTTCTCTAGTTTGTCGGATGCGGTGTAGTCGTGTGACTGAAGGTCTTACGTTTTTAAAATCCCTGATCGAAAGTCAGGGATTTTTTTTTGAAAGCTTTCTCAGATATCCAAATACTACACCGCTATGATCTTTGTGATCTTGAACTATGAAATCATGATTGTTCAAGAGAAAAAATTTCTAAAACTGCTCTACCTCTGTAGATCCTTTCAAAGCTATTGTAGAAGTTTCCCCAGTAGTGACGGCCTCTTGCACAGCATCAAAATAGCCGGTACCAACAAATGATTGGTGTTTTACCGCCTTAAATCCGCGCGATTGTAGAGCAAACTCTTTCTCTTGTAGTTGAGAATAGCCTGCCATGCCTTCCTCGCGATACAGCTCCGCCAACTCAAACATACTTGTATTCAGTGCATGGAAGCCAGCCAACGTGATGAATTGAAACTTATATCCCATATCTGCTAAGTTTTCGCGAAAGGTGAGCATGTTGTTCTTTGAAAGTTTAGAAGCCCAATTGAACGAAGGCGAGCAATTGTACGCTAACATCTTACCTGGAAACTCATTATGAATGGCGCTCGCAAATTCTTTTGCCTGGCGTAAATCAGGATGAGATGTCTCGCACCAGATAAGATCTGCAAAGGGAGCGTAGGCCAATCCACGACTTATTGCCTGATCGATTCCATTCTTCACTTGGTAAAATCCTTCTATCGTCCTGTCGCCATAAACAAACGGTTTGTCACGATCGTCAACATCACTTGTAATTAAATTCGCTGCATCCGCATCGGTGCGAGCTACTAAAAGCGTGGGCACACCCATGACATCAGCGGCAAGTCGTGCGGCTACTAACTTATCGATCGCTTCACGCGTTGGTACTAATACTTTGCCTCCAAGATGTCCACACTTTTTGGCAGAAGAAAGTTGATCTTCAAAATGTACTCCGGCTGCTCCGGCCTCAATCATCATCTTCATCAACTCAAAGGCATTCAAATTTCCGCCAAACCCTGCTTCAGCATCGGCTACAATAGGTGCCATCCAATGAACATCCCCTTCATTGTTAACCGTTTGAATTTGATCTGCGCGCAGCAACGCATTATTGATTCGTTTCACCACTGCCGGAACACTATCAGCCGGATACAAACTTTGATCGGGATACATATTGCCTGATAAATTGGCATCAGCAGCGACTTGCCAGCCACTCAGGTAAATCGCTTTAAGTCCTGCTTGTATTTGCTGTACAGCTTGGTTTCCAGTAAGTGCCCCAAGTGCAGCTACGCAATGTTCGTTGTGAAGCAGATGCCATAAGCGCGCGGCACCTAGTTTTGCTAACGTGTAATCTATTTTTACAGAACCTGAAAGCTTTACTACTTGTTCGGCCGTGTAGGGTCTTTCAATTCCTTTCCAACGAGGGTTGGTTGTCCATTCGGTGATGAGATTATTTATTTTTTCTTTCGTTGTCATGTTATTAAGGGTTAGTTGTTACGTTCAATTGATGTGTTTATAAGCGAGTGTGGTAAGGAAGTTTTCGAAGTCATCGCTAAGTACCAGCTTCTCTAGTAGTTGCTCTGCTTGGCGTAAATAGTTGATATCGCGCTTTTCTTTTATAAATTGTTCCACTAAAGCACTCATCTCTTCCTCCGCCAATTGCAGGTATAGTTCAAGTTTGAACGCTCGGCCGTCTTCCAAAAAAACGCCATCGTGATTGAGCCACTGCCATAATTGGGCGCGTGAAATTTCAGCCGTGGCCGCATCTTCCATCAGATTGTATAGGGCCACCGCACCGATTCCTCGCAACCAAGATTCCATGTACAGTAAGGCTACGTTGATGTTGGTGCGAACCCCTTGCTCAGTGATTTTATTGCCCGCAGAAGAAATGGTAAGCAGTTGTTGAGTGCTAACGGATATCTCCTGGCCTAACTTATTTTTTTGATGGGGAGCTTCACCCAACACTTTATCAAACTCAGCTTGCGCAATAGGAACCAATTTCGGGTGCGCTACCCATGTTCCATCATAACCGATGGAAGCTTCACGTATTTTATCACTACTAATTTTTTCGAACGCCAGCTTGTTGACGACCTCGTCCTTGCTAGGAATAAAAGCCGACATCCCTCCAATTGCATGCACACCTCTTTTGTGGCAAACTTTCACAATCAATTGCGCGTAGGCACTCATGAAAGGAACCGCCATCGTTACATTGGCGCGGTCGGGCATTACAAAGTCCCGGTGGTTTTTAAATTTCTTGATGATACTAAAAATATAATCCCACCGGCCGGCATTGAGTCCGGCCATGTGTTCACGTAATTCATATATGATTTCTTCCATTTCGAAAGCTGCCAGAATGGTTTCAATGAGCACGGTGACTTTGATGGTACCCGCGGCAAGACCTAAACTTTTTTCAGAGAATGTGAAAACATCATTCCATAACCGCGCTTCAAGATGGCTTTCAAGTTTAGGTATGTAAAAGAAGGGGCCTTTCTTTTGGGTAGCCAGCGGCCCACCGTTGTGGTATACGAATAAACCAAAATCAAATAAGGACGCAGACACAGGCTGCCCATCGACTAGAACATGGCTCTCCTCTAAATGCCAACCGCGAGGACGAACTTTAACGACCGCTGGTGTTGGACTAAGTGCATAGACTTTACCTTCTTCGGATTCGTATTGAATCGTGCCTCTCACGGCATCCATCAGGTTTAGTTGTCCATCTAAAATGTTTCGCCAAGTCGGAGAAGTAGAATCTTCAAAATCAGCCATAAACACTTTTGCTCCTGAGTTGAGGGCGTTGATAATCATCTTGCGATCTACCGGGCCGGTGATCTCAACGCGTCTATCTTGCAATACATCTGGAATACCAGACACCTGCCAATTGCCTTCTCTGATGTGACTCGTCTCCGGTAAAAAGTCTGGGAGCGCTCCTTGATCGATTGATCTTTGTCTTGCTTTTCGAGCTTCGAGTAAGGTAAGCCTGCGAGATGAAAACTCGCGATGCAAACGGGTAATGAAATCAAGTGCGCCTTGGGTCAATACCCGCTCATCACTTGGTAAAACGGGCGCTGCCAGTTGCAGCCCTTTTTCTAGTTGATTCTCTATGGTTGTGATCATCTTTTCGTTGTTTAGATGAACAAACCTAATTCAGAGAAAAACACCAATCAAGCGAATTTTCGCTAATTCAATTTATTCGCTAAATTGCCTGCTTTAGCGAATGCCATATCCATTTAAAATGAGCTATAAGTATGATTTAATGGACCAAAATATATTTTCATTCGCTGTGCAGCGAAGTCCGAAAAATGTGATTTGCAACTGATTCGCCAATAAAAAGAAGAGGGTATGAAAAAGAGAACCAACCTAAGTGAGGCCAATTTGAGATTAATATTTGGTCTCAAAATGAAGCAACTACGCCTCGAAAAAAAACTCACTTCACAAGCCTTGGCAGATGCCGCAGGGCTATCCGTATCCTACCTTAACGAGATCGAAAAAGGGAAAAAATACCCGAAAGCGGAAAAGATCGCCAGTCTCGCAGAGGCTTTGGATGTAAGCTATGATTGGCTTGTCTCCATACAGATGAGTAAACAATTGGCTCCTATCGCCAAGCTGTTAAACAGTAAACTTTTGAACGAATTACCCTTAGAGTTTTTCGGCATAGACAAAAGCCAACTTTTTGAACTGTTGTCGGGGGCACCGGTAAAGCTGAACGCTTTTATAAATACGATCATTGAAATAAGTCGCAATTATGGCATGCGAGTGGAAGACTTATACTTTTCCACACTTCGCTCCTATCAGGAAATGCATGACAACTACTTTGAAGAAATTGAGCAAGCGGTCGATGGATTTATCAAACAGCACGCACTCGATCCGTCTAAAGCGATTAGCACAGAATCCTTGGTGGAGATTCTTTCCAAAGAATACAATTACATTATTGAAGAGGATGGACTCACCAACCAACCAGAGCTTCAGGAACTCCGGTCAATTCTCATTCCGGGTAATCAGCCCCGGTTATTGCTCAACAAAAATTTGAGTAAAACACAGCGCGCATTTATTCTTGGTCGTGAAGCGGGTTTTAATTTTATGAAAATCGAGAACCGCTCACACACTACCTCCTGGGTTTCTTTCGATTCTTTTGATGAGGTGGTGAACAATTTTAAAGGGTCCTATTTTTCGTGTGCGTTGTTCTTGAATAAGGCGCACCTGATTGATTGGTTAAAAGAAACCCTTTCGAGCAAAAGTTTCAGCCTATCACGGTTTCAAGAGCTCATGGATCGCTATGCCGTTTCACCCGAAATCTTGTTGCATCGATTCACCAACATACTGCCTCGTCATTTTGGTATCAATGAATTATTTTTTCTTCGTTTCAGTACCCAGCAAGGTTCAGAAGAATATGAACTTACGAAAGAAATGCATCTTTCAGGCTTGCATAACCCGCACTCTTCTATGCTGAATGAACATTATTGCAGACGGTGGGTAAGTCTTTCTATTTTAAAAGAACTGGACAAATCCGTCAAGGCGAGCACCTATTCGCAATCGTTATGTCGCATACAACGCTCCAAATATTTCGGCACCGACAAGGAATATTTAATCATCAGTTTTGCCAAACCAATTGTGTTTGGCTCTGATAAACATAATAGCGTGGCCATTGGTCTACTCCTTACCGATCAGTTGAAGAAAAAAGTAAAATTCTGGAATGACCCCCAGATACCGATTCGCATGGTAGGCGAAACCTGCGAACGATGCATTGCTACGGATTGCCAGGAACGTATTGAGAAACCTCTTTACATTGCACAACAACAAAAGGTAGAAAACTTGAAATTGGCTTTAGCAGCTTTAGGAGGTTAGTCCTATCACTAGGCGTTTATAGTCTCAGGCAGCAATCCAACTCGATGAATAATATCTGCTATAAAATAAAGATTGACCGTCCGATTCCGAACGAACTCTTGACCGTTGAAAGAATAACCACTAAATAGGGTCAACTTTATAATTGTCAACAACGTCTAATAAACGTCATATCCCTAAAATCAATTTCATTTAACCTTAACTAATTATCCATTGAAACGCAGAGATTTTATTTACTTATCTGGCATTGGCGCAGCAGCGACTATGTTGCCAGGCATTCCGTTGATGGGAAACCCCATTGACCCAAGCCGTGCGCTGGAGACAGTGGACGTGGCGTTGAAAAAGCAATTGGCCGATGTGGCTCTCAATGCTGCTCGAAGTAAAGGTGCCACTTATACCGATGTGCGCATTGGTAGATATCTCAATCAGTTTGTGGTTACGCGTGAAGACAAAGTGCAAAACATTGTAAACACCGAATCCTATGGAATGGGAATCCGAGTGATTGCCAATGGAAGCTGGGGCTTTGCCGCCATCGATAAAATGGACAAAGACAACATCGCAAAAGCAGCTGAGCAGGCCGTAGCTATTGCCAAAGAAAATTCTCGCTTGCTAACAGAACCTGTTCGCCTTGCACCCCAAAAAGGATATGGTGAAGTGAGCTGGAAAGCGCCTATCGAAAAAAATTCTTTTGAAGTGCCTATCAAAGAAAAAGTGGACTTGCTCTTAGGTGTGAACGATGCTGCAATGAAAGCCGGTGCGGATTATATCAACTCCATATTGTTTATGGTGAATGAACAAAAGTATTTTGCTTCCACCGATGGTTCCTACATCGATCAGGATATTCATCGTATCTGGCCAGCCTTTTTTGCAACTAAAATCGACAAGACCAGCGGAAAATTTGAAACTAGAAATTCATTAAGTTCACCAATGGGGATGGGTTATGAATATTTATATGCTCGCCCTCAAGATAAAATTGCTGGCGTAACGACCTTGTATAAGGGTCGCTATGATATGCTGGAGGATGCGAAGTCTGCCGGAGCACAAGCAGGCGAAAAACTGAAAGCTAAATCAGTAGAGCCGGGTAAGTATGATTTAATTTTAGATCCTTCTCATTTATGGCTTACCATACATGAATCAACAGGGCACCCAACGGAATTGGATCGTGTACTTGGATACGAGGCAAACTTTGCCGGAACCAGTTTCTTAACACTCGATAAGTGGGAGTCAAAGAATTTCCAATACGGAAGTAAGCTCGTTAACATTGTGGCAGACAAAACACAAGTAGGTTCGCTTGGCGCGGTAGGTTATGACGATGAAGGTGTTGGCTGTGGTCAATGGGATATTGTGAAGGAAGGCATTTTGGTAAACTACCAAACCATCCGCGATCAAGCACATATGCTGGGGCTTACCGCTTCACAAGGTTGTTGCTATGCGGACAATTGGAGCAGCGTACAATTCCAGCGAATGCCAAATATATCATTGCAGCCAGGTAAAGAGAAGAAAAGTATTGACGACATGATCAAAGGGGTAGAAAAGGGAATTTACATTATTGGTGATGGGTCTTTCTCCATTGATCAACAGCGGTACAATTTTCAATTTGGCGGTCAATTGTATTACGAAATTAAAAATGGGAAGATCGTAGGCATGTTACGCGATGTTGCATACCAGGCAAACACAAAAGAGTTTTGGAATTCGTGTACGGCCATAGCCGATCAAAGCGATTATCGATTAGGCGGATCATTCTTTGATGGGAAAGGGCAACCTTCCCAAAGCAGTGCTGTATCCCATGGATCATCTACCGCACGTTTTAATGGTGTGAACGTGATTAACACCGGAAGAACGATATAGTAATGTTGCAAATCAAAAATCTTAAATCAAAAATCTTAAATTTTCAAGATGCCAATACTAACAAAAGACGAAGCTTTCGCTTTACTAAAAAAAGTGCTGAGCTATTCCAAAGCAGACGAATGTGAAGTAAACCTAAATGGTACTGATAGTGGGAACATTCGCTATGCTCGCAATGCCGTTTCCACAAGTGGAAAAGTGAGCCAAACCCAATTGGTGGTCACTTCTTCTTATGGAAAAAAATCAGGCGTTGCGACCATCAACGAATTTGATGATGCCTCCTTGGAAAAAGTAGTTCGTAGGTCAGAAGAACTTGCCATGCTTGCTCCTGAAAATCCAGAATATGTCCCTTTTCTTGGACCACAGAAATATGCAGAGCCGATCACGTACGTTCCCGCCACAGCAGCTATCACACCTAAACTAAGATCTGACATGGTGGCAGCCAGCTTGCAAGTAGCGAAAGAATCCAAAACGGTAGCTGCGGGATTTTTGGAAGACAACAACGGCTACTCAGCCATGATGAATTCCAAAGGATTGTTTGCCTACAACACTTCAACAAATACAAACTTTTCAATCACGGTACGAACCGAAGATGGAAGAGGATCGGGTTATGCAACCCGCGGTTACAATGATGTAACAAAGTTGGACACTAAGAAGGCCACACAAATTGCGGCAGAAAAAGCCGTTAAATCTGCGGAAGCTAAAGCCATAGAGCCCGGAAAATACACCGTGATTTTAGAACCCGCAGCAGTAGCGGTTTTATTGGAGCGTTTGTTTTTCGGATTAGATGCTCGCCAGGCAGATGAAGGCCGAAGTTTTTTGAGCAAAGCAGGCGGAGGCACTAAGTTGGGGGATAAATTAGTAGATGATCGAGTAAATATTTATTCTGATCCATTGAACCCTGAACTCCCCACAAACACCTGGAATGGGGATGGTCGTCCGCAAGAAAAGGTATCGTGGATTGAAAAGGGAGTAGTGAAGAACTTAACTTATTCAAGATACTGGGCCGAGAAGAAAGGCGTTAAGGCAATACCCGGACCCGATGGCGCTATTATGGAAGGTGGAACAAAATCATTAGAGGAATTAATTGCCGGAACAAAGAAAGGAGTACTCGTTACCCGTCTCTGGTACATCCGTGATGTTGATCCTCAAACTTTATTACTCACTGGCTTAACTCGCGATGGTACTTTTTATATTGAAAACGGTAAAATCCAATATCCAATCAAAAATTTCCGCTTCAATGAGAGCCCTATTATTATGTTGAATAACTTAGAAGAACTCGGCAAAGTTGAAAGAACGGTGAGTGTTGAATCAAATGCAAACTACCTTTTGCCTCCGCTAAAGATCAGAGACTTTACGTTCTCGAGTTTGTCAGATGCGGTTTAGAAACTAGACGTAAGAAGTTAGACATAAGAATTGCTGAATTTTAACTACTCAAAATCCCCGACCGAAAGTTGGGGATTTTTTATACAAAGCTCTGGTCTTCCGTTCATCCAATTAATGATGATTTGTATTTGATAAAGGACGATTTTTGTAAATAAGTTGCACCCAAGTCGCCAACTGCTGACTTTCGCTTCTTAGCAAAAGAAAACTATTGACATTTAATGGCTTTACAGCACATCGTTGACAACCGTTTTTTCTTCACCCGCCTTCAATACGAGTCGGGCGATTGGGATGTAGACCAGCGGATGCCTGTCAATGTGTTGAATTCATTAATTGAATACACTACATTAAAAATTGATACTAACGAAAACATAGTTTCGTTGAGCAGCGATGACATTTTTCGTTGTCCCTTCTGCTATCTCAGTGGCCATAAGTTGCTAGAGTTCACAGCCAAAGAAAAAGAGAATTTTGAAAAATATGTAAAGAACGGAGGCTTTGTATTTGTCGATGATTGCAACCATGATATCGATGGCCTGTTTGCCAAATCATTTGAGTCGCAGATGGAACGAATCTTTGGCGCCCAATCATTGAAAAAGATTCCTAACAACCATGCACTGTATTCATCTTTTTTCCAATTTGAAGGGCCTCCCACTACATCACAGGAACTGAACGGCTGGGGAGATGATATCGTTCATGATTATTTAAAAGCCATTGAAGTAAACAGGCGAATAGGAGTACTTTACAGCAACAAAGATTACGGATGTGAATGGGATTACGATTTTAGAAACAAACGGTTTTATCGAATTGACAATACGAGATTTAGTGTGAACATTATTATGTATGCGTTAACTAGTTAATTGTCCGAAAGTCGGGAAGACGGCAAGCTCTTTCCGGACTTTACCGACTATAAAAAATAGAATATGAATCAAGAATTAAAGCAAACCGAACAATCTGTGCAAGAAATTATTGCAAGTCTTAACAACCTCAAGAAGGAGATCAAAAAAGTCATTGTAGGGCAAGAAGAAATTATTGATCAATTGCTCATTACTTTTTTAGCAGGTGGTCATGCTCTGTTAGAAGGTGTGCCCGGGCTCGCCAAGACCCTAATGATTCGTTCTCTATCAGAAGCGATTGACTTGCGCTTTCGAAGAATTCAATTCACACCAGACTTGATGCCTTCTGACATTATTGGTACAGAAGTACTTGAAGAAGATCATACCACAGGCAAACGGATTTTCAAATTCAACAAAGGGCCCGTTTTCGCGAATATCATTTTAGCAGATGAAATCAACCGCACGTCACCGAAAACACAAGCCGCGTTGCTGGAGGCGATGCAAGAATTTGAGGTTACCTATGCCGGTGTGACTTATCCACTGGAAAGGCCTTTCTTCATTTTGGCAACACAAAATCCCATTGAACAAGCAGGTACCTTCCCATTGCCGGAGGCACAATTAGATCGTTTCTTATTGTATATCAAAGTAAGCTATCCAACAGCCGAAGAAGAAAAATCTATTCTTGAAAACACTACTGGTAAGCGAGGGGAGGCTATTCACAAAGTGATCGAAGGAAGCAAAATTTTAGAAGCCCAAAAACTAGTTCGCGAAGTACATATCAATAAAGACTTGATTGAGTGGGTGAGTAATCTGGTTCGAGCAACTCGTTCAGGTTCAAGTGAGGTGAAGTATGTAAATGAGTGGGTACGATGGGGGGCCGGTCCTCGTGCCGGTCAAGCCATGATACTTACAGCCAAGGCAAGGGCTCTGCTTAGCGGGCGCTTTGCAGTAACACAAGATGACATTCAACATGTTGCCTATCCCGTTTTGCGTCATCGCATATTAATGAATTTCAAGGCTGAATCGGAAGGAGTAACTTCAGATGCCGTCACGAAGTATTTGTTAGGAAATATTACAATGAAGAAAAGTATTTAGACCATGGCCTCAAAAAATATTCTAATAACTAAAACGAACATGAAAAACTTAATCCTGCTCATTTGCACATTCGTAATTACAACTCGTTGCACTTCCCCCGATCAAAAGAGTTCTATTGTCTTTTCCGTCACTTTTACTGAAGCATTGAGCGAGCAAGCACAAGATGGCAGGCTTTTGTTAATGCTGGCTAAGGGTAACAAAACTGAACCCCGATTTCAAATTAATGACGGTCTTACTACCCAATTGGTTTTTGGAGTAGATGTTGAGGGTTTGAAGCCGGGACAAGAAATAACAATCGGCACAAATGCCTTTGGGTTTCCGATCAAATCGATCGCAGCTATTCCTCCAGGCGAATACTACGTTCAGGCGCTCATCAATCGGTATGAATCATTTAATCTAAAATCAGGTAAGGTGGTAAAGCTACCACCCGATCAAGGTGAAGGACAACACTGGAATACCAAACCGGGAAATTTCTATAGCACGCCTACTAAAATTTCTATCAACCCAGGTGAAAAAAATACAATTAAAATTGCGATAGATAAAAAAATAGACCCCATCAAAGAACCTGAAGACACGAAATATGTGAAACACATAAAAATCCAAAGTAAACTTTTATCTGAGTTTTGGGGGCGCCCTATGTATTTAGGAGCACACGTTCTGTTGCCGGAGGGTTTTGATGAACATCCCGATGCCCGCTATCCACTTATGATTTATCATGGTCAT
>JANPBK010000225.1:0-4116 GCA_031430395.1 Cyclobacteriaceae bacterium | reverse complement strand
GCACTTTTTCTCAAGGCAGATACTATCAGTCAGAAAGGCGATTTTTTTGAAGCCATCAGAATTTATAATAAAGCCATAGAAATGGATGAACTAGCATACCCTCTAGCTTATGCAAATGTGGCACTGCTCTATGCTCATATCAACTATTTTGACTATGCCCTATTCAATATGCAAAAATATTTGTTGTTAGAAACTAATGCTACAGCAATACGGGGTGCAAAAGATAAGATTTATGAATGGAAAGCTTTAATCCATTACTGATAAATATATAGTTATGCCAATGTTTTTTTCTTCTCTGCTGCTGACATTGCTGACTTGTAGTTTCAAATTACAGGCTCAGGATAGTCTGGCAACATTTAATCCGGTGCTGAAAGATTCTTTGCTGAAAGAAGAATTATTGCAAGTCAAAAATCAATTATATCATTTATTGCTACAAGAGAAGCAGTCCATAGAGATCAATTTTCAATCGGGAGAATACAATTATAACTTCGGTAACCCGATCAATGTGTATCTGGCTACCGGTGGCCTTAACTTTATCTGTCCAGAAAACCGAACAGCAGAGATTCGCTTTTCCGATATGACAGATTACAAGTTCAAGATATACAGAATCGAAAACAATATACAGAGCGGTAGAAACAATTCTGAACAAAAATTGAAAATGGGTAATATCATTCTTTCGGTTGGAGGCGAAAGACAGTCTGTTTTAAAAACAATTGCCAGCCACCTGATCAAGATTCAAAAAATATTAAATGAACTGTATTTCAAGATGAACACTTTCCGGCAGATGGCAATGATAACAAATGCACTATCCAACAAACCTTACATCACCGAAGAAATGCGGCAATACATAATTCAGGCAGAAACATATACAAAGTTATACGAGTACGAAAGAGCTATACAAATCAATGATCAACTGATTGCAACTCATCCTACGGCTTATTCAGATGTGTATTATAATATTGCTATTCTTTTAGCTGAAACCAACAAACTCCATTCAGCCATTTGTAATATGAAAAAGTTTCTGTTGCTGAATCCAACATCGGAAGATGCACAATTAGCTAAAACAAAAATTACTGAATGGGAACTTATTCTGAATAATTAAAATAAAAGTTACTAAAATGTTCAAAATAAAATTAATTATTATCTCACTTTTAGTTTTACAAAACTCGCTATCAATGGGTCAATCTGCGATTGGTCAGTTAGAAAACATGACTGGTCAAAAAATAAATCGATATAATACAAGCAATTCATCCGAATACCAAATGAATTCAATGATCTCGGGCATGGTAGCTCAAAGTTTGATTAATTCAATTTTTAATACTAATCCAAAAACATATAACCCTATAAGGGAAGTGAAGGTGCAGCCAACGTATCTTGTTAATGAAATTGTGGGCGAAAAACAAAGAGTAGAGCAAACTCTCAAGATAGATAAATACAAACGATTGATGAGGACGTACAAATTTTTGAAGGACAGCACTGCTTTGATATACCGGCCATTTAATGGTAAAGAGCCCGATATACTGAAAATGGATTACACCTTCTTATCACTCCAACAACAACTCATTAATGAAAGGCTGAAATATGATAATGAGAATGCTAAAAAATACCTGAATCGTTTAACCAGCAATGTGCCGTTACCACCAGACGCAACACCCGGCTTGAAACTGGGCAGTTTGAAACCAGGTGATGTGTTATTGTTTGAACCAAGAAAATGGGATTGGATTGGCTATGGTATAGTTGGTGCAGAGGGCTTGAGTGAATTATTAGGTTTAGGTACGCTTAACGAATCTAAAATTTCTCACACCATCACTTTTTTAAGAGAAGAAAAGGGTAAACGATTTTATATGGACAATATGCCTTTAGAAGGTCCGGTTATTATTTCAGAGGCTGAAGTAAAAAGACGCTATGTAGGCAGAGAAGCTTCCGTTGCACAGATACAGAATGGTTATGTCGCAGAACCGCTGAATGAAACTGAATCCCAAAAATTATGGAATAAAGCAATTGAAATGCAGAAGAAAAATATTGAAATCAAAGAAAAAGCAGGCTACTCTGATTGGAGATTTAAAAGCACGATGTATGGCGCTTGGGGCAAAGACAATGTTGTTTGTTCGGAAGCGAGCTGGGCCCTTCTCAAAGCTGCAGGCCGGGATTTGCCGCTATCAAAATCATGGGTAACAAGAAATTATGCAGGAGTTGATTTTAGTACGTCAGATTTTTACAATTATAAACAGAGCTTCTTAATTAGTAAATTGAATTTAGGTGAATAACCAATAGCTGATTTTACTTTTCTATTGGAGTTCCTGTAATTAATAACACTGCGTAGATTGGGCCAATGAACCATTAGACTAATTTGACAACCCGCTCTACAATAGTCAAGAAAATGCTCTCTATTTCGAACATAGCGAGCGACAGCTCTTACCTCTCGCAGCTAAAACTAGCGAACGAAAAATGCGACTCCATTCGGATGATCCATATGGTGATAATACCGCTAAATTCATTAAGTATTGTTGCGTGGATGGTATTGCTGTGATAGAAATATTATCGAATAAGAGCATGGGAGAAGATTGAATTTGGTATGGTTAAACATATCACCATGCAGTTTTGACTAAGTTTGCCATTACACTTTGCCTAATCACAACCGGTCAGCTGGATTCGTGTTTGCCAGGCCTTCCGACCTCACATGTCTGATTACTGACTGCCTAACTGTAATTTTTTTTAGAGGCGGCATGTCGGAAGACCTGACGAAACAAAAGTGCGATTTAAATTTTGATCGGAAAACTTATCAACAATTTATATCCAGCCAATTGGAGGGTGAGAATGGGAGGATGAAATAGTTTAGCATTGATTGATCAGTAACCCACTAGTTCCAAGTTGGTCATGTGATCGCAAAGGTTCTCTTTTTCTAAAGTCTTTTGTTGCTTGTGTTATTTTACCATGTGAAGCGATCATTTCAACTGGGGTCGCGGCTTCTAAGCTTCTCACCCATGTTGGTGTTCTTCACCAACATGCACACCGAATAATCTAACAATACTTTTTAGAGTTTATATGCTCCTGCTCACCTAGCTCATCACATTTGTCGGTGAAGAACACCGACAAAGGCGAGAATCGTTCTCTATGAAAAATCTCTCTGCTAGCAGATCAATGAGCCTTACGTAGTGTCGTGCTGATACTAAATCTTCTAGCTTAGTGAAAATTTGAGCTTGTTCCCTATCGAGGCCTGTTAGATAATGCATTGTCGATCTTTTTTGTTGACAACACAATGTAAAACTTTTCTTCGTTTTCACACAGCCTCTGCAACGCGTTCCCAACCAAATCTAATTTCTCAACCACCAAAGTAGTAAATTTATTTACAGTAATTGCGAATTACAAATTGCCGAAGAGCGGTACGCATTGCAAACGCGCACCAATGAAGCTGAAGGAAACGTCAGGTCGGAAGATCTTACGGCACAAAAACTTTTTTATAGTGTGTTATGTTTTAATTTTTTCCATCCGTTAATTCTATAATTATAACCCAATTTAAAATAGTAGGGTATTAATGGTGTTGTTTTAAAATCTTGAGTGATGAAATTGCCAATTGTTAATGTAAGATCACTGTTTTTAAATGAATAGCCTGTTTGTATGCCGTAATGAAAATTTCCTCCAGTTGATGGTTCATACCAGCCATCTTGTGTATTTGGAAAATCGTTTATAAAATTTTCAGAATGTTTAAAATGTGTAACAATAGCTTTGTCAAAACCAACTTCGCCTGCAACAAACCATTTGGGTTTGTAATATCCAATAACGCCAGTCATTTCACTTCCAAAGTTTTGTAAACGTACCAATGTGTTTTAATATCTTCTGTAAATTCCGTGTATTGACGCACTGAATTGAAAATTTCTAATATTACAGAGCCTAGCTTGCCCACCTATTTTTGTTTTAAAATCTTGAGTGATGAATTTGCCAATTGTTAATGTAAGATCACTATTTTTAAATGAATAGCCTGTTTGTACGCCATAATTGAAATTTCCTCCAGTTGATGGTTCATACCAGCCATCTTGTGTATTTGGAAAATCGTTTTTAAAATTTTCAGAATGTTTAAAATGTGTAACAATAGCTTTGTCAAAACCAACTTCGCCT
>JANPBK010000224.1:0-69123 GCA_031430395.1 Cyclobacteriaceae bacterium | reverse complement strand
AATTCCTAAAGGGCGTTGGCCCTCAACGAGCAGCCTTATTACAAAAGGAGTTAAAATTATTTACGTTTGGAGATCTCGTCCAACATTACCCCTTTCGATATGAAGACCGAACCAAATTTTATACCATCGGAGAGGTGAATGAAGAGATGCCTTTTGTACAAATCAAAGGCAAAATCTCAGACTTGGAAATAATTGGCGCTAAGCAAAAAAGGCGTTTAGTAGGATATTTTTCAGATGGCGAAAATGAGATTGAATTAATTTGGTTTCAAGGCATCAATTGGGTGATTCAAAAAATTAGGCCAAATATCGAATATGTTGTTTTTGGCAAGCCAAACCGATTTGGTAATAAATTGTCGATTGCCCATCCAGAGATTGAATTAGTAACAGATAAGACTGAGCGTGGCGGATACTTGTTGCCGGTATATCCGTTAAGTGAAAAGCTGCGTACCCGATATATAGATAGTAAATTTATCTCAAAACTTCAAAAGGAAGTATTAAAGGGAGCTCAAGCGCATTTACGCGAAACATTACCCGAAGGACTATTACAAAAACACTTTTTAATCGGTAAGAGAGAAGCCATTAATAATCTTCATTTTCCAATTAGCCTTGAACGGCTACAGCAATCACAAACGCGATTGAAGTTTGAAGAGCTATTTTTTATTCAGCTTCGCTTGATCAAAATGAAACTAGTAAGACAAGGGAAGTACCGGGGGATGGCATTTAATGACACTTCCTTGCTAACTAAATTTTACAAAGATCACCTTCCATTTGAATTGACAGATGCTCAAAAGCGAGTTATCAGAGAAATCTATGCCGACATGAAATCTGGAAAACAGATGAATCGATTGTTACAAGGCGATGTGGGAAGCGGTAAAACTATTGTCGGTTTCATTTGTATGCTGTTGGTGATAGGAGGCGATGCCCAAGCTACTTTGATGGCACCTACTGAGATTCTGGCACAGCAGCATTTTGTTAACCTAAAAAAATATGCTGACCTGATGGATGTATCAATTGCGCTACTCACCGGATCGGTAAAAAAGAGTGCGCGTAAACCTATTCACGAACAGTTAGCAGCGGGTTCATTAAAAATTCTAATTGGCACACACGCGTTGTTAGAAGAGGAAGTAAAATTTAGGAAATTAGGTTTAGCTATTATAGATGAACAACATCGGTTTGGCGTGGCGCAACGTTCAAAATTATGGCATAAGAATATTTCCTTTTATCCACACGTCTTGGTGATGACAGCCACCCCAATTCCCCGCACATTAGCAATGACTTTGTATGGAGATTTGGAAATTTCTGTGATTGATGAATTGCCCAAAGGAAGAAAGTCCATTAAAACCACCCATCGTTTTGATTCACATCGACTGCAGGTAAATGGATTTCTTAAAACGCAAATTGATCAGGGGAGGCAAGTATACATTGTTTATCCGCTCATTGAAGAATCGGAAAAATTGGATTTAAAACATTTGATGGACGGATATGAGAGTATTTCTAGAGCTTTCCCGGACATTCCCATCAGTATACTTCATGGGCAGATGAAGCCGGATGCGAAAGAATTTGAAATGGCGCGATTTGTTAAGGGTGAAACTAAAATAATGGTAGCTACCACTGTAATTGAAGTTGGAGTAGATGTTCCCAATGCTTCTGTTATGATTATTGAAAGTGCACAACGCTTTGGATTGTCACAGTTACACCAACTGCGTGGTCGTGTGGGGAGAGGCGCTGAGCAATCGTATTGTATTTTGATGACCGACCACAAATTAAGCTCGGAATCAAAGACTCGCATCGCAACGATGGTTCGTACCAACAATGGATTTGAAATAGCGGAAATGGATTTAAAATTGCGTGGACCAGGTGATCTCTTGGGAACGCAACAAAGTGGAGCGCTGGATCTATTAATCGCAGACCTGGGCAAAGATGGGGAACTATTGAAGCAAGCTCGCGAGGAGGCACAATCCATTTTAGAAAAGGACCCAACGCTCCAAAATGCTGAAAACGCCTCTATCCTGCAACAAATCGAATCCATGAAGAAGACTACAGTCAATTGGAGTAGGATAAGTTGACAAAACCACTATTTTTGAAAATGCTATTATCTAAAATGATGCGAATTTTTTCATTCGTTGTCTTACTGGTGTGTTTGCTGAAGCCTTCTTTTAGTCAAACTGGTAATTCCTTTCTCGCCCACTATGCTCCATCCGATGAGCGTATTGACTACAGAAGTATGGGCATGGTGCAAGATGAAAGAGGCCTTATTTATTATACGAATAGAAGAGGCGTCTTAGAATTTGATGGAAAGAATTGGCAATTGATTGCCACCCCTGGAGCTGTTTATACTATTGCGCTGCTTCATAATGAAGTGTATGTCGGTGGTATTTTTGGTTTTGGAAAACTGATACAAACAGGGAATCAACGCACGTATCAATCTTTACAGAAAGGCGCCCCCATCTTTTCAAGTGTTGTAGCAGGAGACAAGGTTTACGCTTGTAGCGAAAACTCATTACTCATTGTATCATCAGAGAAAATTGAAATAGAAATTAAAGCTGAGAATGCCAGCACTTTTGGAGGACTCTTTGAGGTATACGATGCTATTTTTCTAAAAACAACCGCGCAAGGGCTTTTACAAGTAAAAGATGGAAAATTGGTAAAGCCGGAAGTAGCATTTCCAACGAATGAAGAGATCATTTTTTCCGCTTCCCATTTAGTATCAGGAGCATCCATGTTTGGAACTCAAAAAGGCCAAATCTATTTGATAAAAAAAGGCTCTTCTCCAGCTGAACTTAAGGTAGAAGACTCAATTTATTTAAGGCAAAATAATTTGGTTAGCGGGGTTTGGGTGAACGAAAAATTACTGGCGTTTGGGACCTTGTTGGGTGGAGTCATATTGGTGAATGCAATGACCGGATCCACCGAAGATCATATTGATTTTACAACAGGCCTACCGGATAATGAAGTTTTTGCTTTGATGGCTGATCACAATGAAGGAGTTTGGGTTGCGCATGAATATGGTTTTACAAGGATCGCTCCCTCGTTGCCATTTCGTTCTTTTAACCACTATCCAGGTCTGAGCGGCAATCTACTATGTATTCTAACTGTACAGGACAGGATTTATGTGGGTACGACTCTTGGGTTATTCCAATTAACCAAAGAAGAAGTACGTCCCAAAGTAAATGCCTCCATTCAAGTAGTTCTAAATAATCAACAAGACAGACGTGGGCTTTTTGGATTTTTAAAAAAGAAAAATAGGCAATTGGAGACTGAACCGATCCGTAAGGAGGCGCCTAATTATGAGACTAGAATTATAAAATCTCTTGGCTATTCTTATCAAAAGGTGGAGGGGATTACGGGGAAGGTGATGCAACTTATTGAAGTAAATGGCAAACTGATAGCTGCGGGTTTGGGCGGAGTTTATGAAGTGAATGGACTAAGTGCAAAAGCTATTGTGTCACAACCTGTGAGAACAATTTTCTTTTCTGTTTCATTGCAACAATTATTGGTAGGTACTTATCGGGATGAAGTAAAAACATTTGCTCCCTTCAGCTGGCAGGAATCACATTTGTTGGATACGGTGACCGATCACATCAGCTATGCCTTTGAGGACAACTTGCAAAATATTTGGCTTTGTGGCCGCACAGAGGTTTATAGAATTGAAACAGTTGAAGGTAAAATATCGGATGCCACCAGTTTTGCGATAGCGAATCCATCCTTGGATGAAATGGTAGGTGTTGCCTATGGGAATGAAGTTTATTTAGCGGCTTCCGGTGAGTTTAAAAAATTTAATAGCAAAGATTCCTTCGTTCGCTACGATTCATTACCGGGTCCCCACCGATACTTTGCCTCTGCTGGCTATTTCTGGTTTAATGATGGCAGCCAATGGCGTACCGTTGATGCCAGACTGAAGTCATTAAAACTCCAATGGCTTGGCTTGTTTCCTAATTTAAGATTTTTGTCTCCTCATGAAAATGGTCAAAGCCTTTGGGTCATAACAGCAGATAATGAATTATATAAATTTTCCAACAATAGAGTACTTTCAGATGACCAGCGTTATCCACTTCTACTTCGAGAGGTGAGAGGGCAGGAAATAAATTTGAAGTATGGTAGAAGGGTGACAATGGATCAACCTGAAAATGAACTAGCCTTTGAATTTGTTCAACCGGATTATATAAGTAGGAATGCGATGCAATACCGTTATAATGTAAAAGGACTAACCAATGGATGGACCTCCTGGTCAAATAGCAATCATGTGGCCAATTTCCCGTTTCTTCCCCCCGGCAATTACCAACTCTCAATGCAATCTCGCGATTTGTTAGGCAATGAATCAAAAATAGAGATAATCACTTTTGAAGTATTGCCGCCTTATTGGAAACGCTGGTGGTTTTATGCATTTGAGTTCGCTTTCTTTAGTATGCTCATGTTCTTAACCGTTAAACTAAGTGTGGCCAATTCAAAATATAGATACATCAGCCAAATACTATCCTTGTTGACTGTTATTATTTTTATTCAGTTTATTAATACAGCCATTAATTCAGTGATCGAAATTAGGAGCTCTCCAGTCATTCAATTTCTCATTCAGGTAATGGTGGCACTTCTTGTTTTTCCAATTGAATTATATTTTCGAAAATTTATGCAAGCTGCGGCAGAAGGAAAATATCAGATTAGATTAAGAAATAATAAACCTACAAATAGCTAGCCCATGGATCAGCGCATCATCAATCTATTTGACGAATACACCCACAAGCCATTGAGTCGACAAGTATTTCTTAGGAAATTAATTACTCTAACGGGGAGTACTGCTGCTGCGTTAACGGTTCTTCCCTTATTAGAAGTAAACTATGCACATGCTCAAACTATTGAGGAGGATCAATTATTCACGGAGAGAGTTAGCTACTCCGGAGTAGATTCTGAAATGAGAGCCTACCTCGCCCGCCCAAAAAAGAAAAGGAAATATCCTGTTGTAATGGTCATCCATGAAAACAGGGGACTTAATCCCCATATTGAAGATGTGACCAGAAGACTTGCATTGGAAGGATTCTTGGCAATTGCGCCTGATGCACTTTCTCCACAAGGAGGCACACCTACGGATGGAGATAAAGCGCGTGACTTATTTAGCAAACTAGATGCGGCAAAAAATATGACCAACTTTATGAAGGGATTTGAGTATGCCAATACAAGGAAAGATGCCTCCTCTAAATGGGGATGCATTGGATTCTGTTGGGGAGGTGCTTTGGCCAATCAATTGGCAGTAAACATGCCTGATTTAAAAGTAGCCGTCCCCTTTTATGGAAGACAGCCGGAGGCAGCAGATGTGCTCAAAATTAAAGCATTTGTTCAAGCTCATTATGGTGGATTAGACGAGCGCATCAATGCAGGTATCCCAGCTTATGAAGTTGCCTTGAAGGCAGCAGGAACCCGATATGAAATTTTTATTTATGAAGGGGCACAGCACGCGTTCAATAACGATACAGCGCCTACCCGCTATAATGAGGCTGCTGCTAAATTGGCGTGGTCTCGGGCGATCAAATTATTTAAGCAAGAACTAGAATAGACTATGAAAAAATCTGTGTTCAAACTATTGGCATTAGTAAATAAGGTTATTCTTCCCAGATATAGTAAGAAGGATATTACAAAGTTAACCAAGGTCCAACAGGCAATTGTAGGTTATCGATATTGGGTGACAATTCATTCTTTAGACTAAGTTCTCAACCACTTTTTAAACTTACCCCACATCGTAGTCGGCTCCATTTCTATGGGAGTTTCAATTTTCTCCAAGGGTTCTTCTATTCTATTCATGCGCTTGGTAGCCACCTGCACTTTAACTTTACTCTGATAGTGTTGCGCCTTTTTATCTTTTAATCTAAGTCGCTCCTCTTGTCTTGTTTTCTCCACCTCACGTGTTTCGCGTTCGCGTTGCAAAGCAATAGGGTTTTTTCTGGGTCTCTCTTCGTATTCTCTTCTACTAGTGTTGGTTCTTCGATCAGGTTGAACTTTACTTTCTGTTTCTGCAATTGAAATTTCTGAGGCAACGTGATCTGTAGTTGTTTCTTTTTTCTTTTTTTCAGGAATCTCAATTTTGCCTAGCACCTTCAAACCGGACAGCTCAATCTTCGGAGCTTTTATTAATTCAGGTATCAGTGGTTCTTCCGATGGAATAGGTTGCTCTTCTGTAAAAGGGACCTCTTCAACTACCGGAGGCTGAATACTAATCGGTTCAATTTTCTCTTCAGAAAGCGTAGTATTTACCTCTGTCATTAATTGAGGAGCATATTTTTGAGTCACCCAGGTGACATATTCATCCTCAATCCGTGCGTTGGAATCTTCACTGATGGTGATGTCTTTGGAAGCTAAAAAATCAACAATTTTTGAAGTGTGTATGCCCAATTTCCTTGACAATTGACCAAGTCTCATAAGTTATCTGAATCTAAATTTGAGACAAATATACTGGAAACAGAATGCTATTGACTACTCGTTTTAGTATAGTTATAATAAGGGGTTGCAAGGGGTATTACTTTGGGTGGAAGCATTGGTACATTTCGCGAACAAGAAAATTCATTTGACCCATCGACTAGCCCCAAATCACAACCCCCTGTTGGTATCACTTAATCCTCACCTTTTTGCCTCCACTTCTTTTTTTCACCATGCTTCTTCTTCTGAAGAACGCGTTTTTGTTTAGCCGATTTCGATGGCTTGGTAGGTCTGCGTACTTTCTTTTTAATGAATGCTTTTGTTAATAATTGTTCTAATTTTTGGGCAACAGATTCTTTATTTTGAAGTTGAGAGCGAGATTCTTGCGAGCTAAGTTGTAAGATCCCTTCTTTCGTTATGTGAGAAGATAGCTTATGAAGAATCACTATTTTCTCTTCTTCAGAAATTAATAAAGATTGAACAACATTCCATTCCAGCGTAACTCTCGAGTTTACCTTATTTACATTTTGACCACCCGGACCACTGCTACGAGAAGAACTATATGTTAGTTCAGCTAGAATGTTCTTGAAAAAGTGTGGACTCGTCATTTCTTCTTAGAGGCTTTTGCTTTTTTGTTAAATGCTAAAGCAAGCTCAACCCAATAGTCCAATTTCTTTTTGGTTGTCAATGCTTCTTCATTTACGAAAACATAGCCCTTCATTATTTTCCCGGTAAAATCCATTGGGATGCATCCTTCTTTTTCTAAGGCTGTTTCATAATTTGCAGGATCTAGTCGAACCATGATCCTGTCTTTCTCAATGCCGACACACATTTTATTATTAACCATAAAACACAGACCGCCAAACATTCTTTTTTCTTCTACTTTTTTATGAGTAAGAGAGATACACTCTCTTACACGATCAGCTAGTTTCTCATTGAAGGCCATAGGAACCTAGGCTTTAAAGGTAAAAATTACTTTGAGGGAGCGACTGCGTGAAGTGCAATACGGTTTCCTTCCGTATCTTGAAAAACGGCCATATGACCAAATTCCGGAGAAATTTCAGTTTTTGGAACCAGGATTTTACCGCCAGCATCTACCACCTTATTTAATACGAGTTGTACGTCAGGATTTGCATTAAGGTAAATCAGTGGGCCATCTGTCAATGAAGGTTTATGAAACCCACCACTGTCTACCAAGGCTCCACCAACTTGAGACATCATGTCATCCAATGGAAACATTCTCATTTTAATATTTGGGAGATCTAAAGGAGTTAATTTGATTCCAAAGATTGTTTCATAGAATTTAGTAGCCCGATTAATATCGGTGGTTGGAATTTCGAACCAGCTGATAGCGTTTTTCATAACTAGATCTTTATTCTATGAAAGTACAATTTTCATCAATTCGTTCAAAATCCATCAATTGATAAATATTAGATTAGAAGCCTCTACCACCAGTGAGAAAACTATATGCCTTAGGAAAAGAAATTCGTAAAATAGCGCCAAAAGAAATACAAATCGCAATCACCATTATTGGAAGAACCATGAATGTAATGATTCGATATCCTTGCAATGGTTGAAACCAATCTAATACACTATCAATGGCGATGGCTACCCATGGTGCATGAAAGGCATAGAGGATAAAGGAAAATGCACTAAGCCAAACAAACCAATCTTTGCCCATAAACCATCTCACCAATTTGTCCAATCCAAACCAACAGCTAATCAAGCCGCTTACAATAACCAGCTTGTGAAGCAGGGTAATGGTTGGGTATACCGCATTTCCAATAAGCGCTTCACCATTAAAGGCGAGCCATGTTTTTGTAACGGCAAATAAAACAAATGCCAGTCCCCATGGTAAAGGTTGCAACCATCTTGCAGGCTTATCTATGGTGAAGTTTGTTTTCTGTATCCAAACGCCCAATGAAAAGAACAGAAGCCCTTCTCCTTCTATTAATACTAAACCTCCGGTGCTTAGCCAAAATAAGAACGCAATCAGAAAATAAACCCATCGTGCCTTTGAATGTGTGACACACCAACGGATCAACGGATAAGCAAGATTGTAAATGAAGAGAACGCGAATAAACCATAGTTGATAGGCAACAGGAAAGAAAAGCCATCGGGCGATTATTTCATTCCAATGGTAATCATGAATCAGCATTCTATTATTATCAATCTGCATTATATGCGATTGCTCGATAAGTTTTTTACCAATGACAGAGAATTCAAATGCATACGTTAATGCGATGGCCATCGCGCTCCATATCAAATAGGGCACAAGTAAAGTTTGTACTCTTTTTTTTATTCGCTGTTTGTTGGGGGTATAATCATGCATGGCGTATAGAAAGCCAGAAATAATAAAGAGCATGGGAATACGGAATCGAAAAAGCCCGTTTGCTAAAAGGTATTCTGTAAACGAAGTGAACGTAAGAGATTCGTGTGGTAAGGTCCAGGGTTGTAGGTAACGATCGGTGAGGTTGTAGCCGTGAACAAACACCAACAAGACCATTGATACAAAAGACCAGAATTTAAATTTTTGGCTAATTGTTGGGTTCAGCGTATGATTCGTCAGCGCTGTCAATGAATCGAAGTTACGGCAAAGATTTGTTTCATATTTCGAGTATAGTGTTACTTTTTACCACGAATGAGAATTTCAACTCTGCGGTTTTTTCTTCTTCCTTCTGCTGTATCATTGGGCAGTATAGGTAGTGCACTCCCTAATCCTTCAAAAGTTACGCGGTCTGGATTAACTCCTTTATCTAGTAGGTATTCTGCGACTGCCTCCGCGCGCTGAGAGGAAAGCGTTAGATTAAAATCTTCTTTTCCGGTGTTATCGGTATGTCCAGAAATATTCACCATTGCTTGCGGTTGTTTTGATAAATAGGTTGCAATGGAATCAAGTGTTGGAAGGAGCTCTTGGTTTAGTTTGTAACTGTTAACTTCAAAAAGTAATTCATTCAATACAATGATGCTATCTGACTTTATAGATACGGGCAACGGCAGTGCTGTTTTAGTAACTGGCATCATTTTAATAGGCTTGTCTTGCATCACCGCAATCGTATCGGGAGCCATTTTATTTTTTCTTGATAGCTTACTATTTGCGTTGTAATCGTAACGCTTATTTCGTTGGGTAGTTCGCCAACCAATAAACGCACGACACTTTAATTTAAAACAAATAACCCTTGAAAGAAAGTAGTGTTTGGGAGCTCCCTTTCTTCTGGTAACAGCCGCATTCTCTTCGCTTAAATGGGATACAAACAAAGGCACTTTGGCCTTCTTTTTTTCTTGCCCAAAAGCCTCAGTGGCCACTGCCAAGTGAAAAAGAATAATAAAGTAGCGAACCTTCATAAGTAGCTTAAAATAACTTTTACGTAACGGCATTAAAAACGAGAATATTGCCAACTAGATTTACGTACTGAAACAAACCGGGTTCAAAAGAATACATAAGTTCTCAACGCCACAAATAGATTAGATGAATAAAACTAACAATAGTTCATTTTGAGTTCGGATGAAAACTAATTTAGTCACAAGATATTTAAAATGAAAAACCACCTGAAGCCAAAGAGCATAAAAAAAGCCCCGAATAATCGGGGCTTTTTTTTACAAGTAGAATAGATATTAATATAGATAGTTAAGAGCTGTTTTGTCATCGTTATTAAAGGGTCTGTCACCTCCATCAGTACAAGCGAGCATCCAAGACTTAGCGGCAGCGGTAGCTGTTGAAGGAGTTCCCGGAATCAAATTTGCACCAACATTACTAGCGCCTTCATTTGAAACCGCACCTCCACAACTGATTGCTCTGTTGTAATAATCAGTATGGCGGAACCCAATGCAATGACCCATCTCATGAGCCATAATGGTGGCTATTCCATTTACCGTTAATTTGTAGGTTGATTCTAAAATGCCACTCATCTTAATGACACCATAAGGATTTCCAGCTGAGGTAGGGAAGCCAGATGAACCAAGGATCCCCTGTCTCTCTTGTGATTTGGTGAGTCTGCTAAATACAATACTAGCAGAACTTGTAGTTACCCTTTGCAATACCAAACCAAGGTTTTGAGCATTATATCTTCTGATAGCTTCATCGACAGCCGAAAAATTTGCTGCACTAAAAGTTGTTGGCATATAAACTGTAATGGTTCTTGGTAATCCAGTGACCAATTGATTTGTAGAGTATTGTTCAACGACAGGAACTTTTGTGCCTTTCTTCATCGTTGCTAAATCAGCCGGGGTTAAATAGATATCCCCCTCCACCAAATACCCCTCATCAAATTTGATTGGCACATGATTCACTACATCGAAGCCTAGACCTATAAGCTGGCTCCTTACTTCATTCGAAATTGTTAAAGAATCTTCTTCCTGACTACTTTGGCATGAGTAAAATACCCCGGATCCGATTAACAGAATACAGAGAAAGTTTAGTGTTTTTTTCATGGGTTTAAGTTTAGGTTAAAATTGTAGCTTTGAAAGTAATAAAAATTTAGTAAAAAGCAATCCATTAGGTCCTGATAATTTGGTGCTGTCAGTTCATTTTGTGATTGGGTTATTCGTAGATATTCCTGTTAAACAGATTGTTTTAATGTTTGCCCAACAAAATAGGCTATTTTTCTTTTTGCTATTTCTCGCTACAGAATCGTTGGGGCAAGGACGACTTTCACCAAAAATAGCAGACCAACGATTTAAGATCGAATCAGCTAAAACCAATCTATCGATTTGCGTCAAAGATGCGACTACTTTTATAGACAAATACGCTGGTAAAATCACGATTAATCATAAAGCGGATGGTGCCACTTGTTTCGAGATTAAAGTATTACATCGGGCAGTGTTTGATTCGTTGAAAAACGATTCAAATATTCTCTTTATTGACCAACATCGAAGAGTTGCGGTAGAATCCGGATTGGATTATGCGAACTTGTCATTAAATCGGATTGACAAAGCACATCAGTTCTTCCCTACCATCAATGGAGCGGACTATAATATCTCAGTAAAAGAACAAAGTTTTGATCCGACAAATATTGATCTTATAAATCGAAGCTTTACCACTTCTATATCCCCAGCTGCTATCTCCCAACATGCTACCGAAATGGCAATATTGATTGGAGGTGCTGGTAATTCTTCTTACCGAGCAATAGGGGTGGCTCCACAAGCTCG
Source organism: Cyclobacteriaceae bacterium (assembly GCA_031430395.1). Taxonomy (GTDB): domain Bacteria; phylum Bacteroidota; class Bacteroidia; order Cytophagales; family Cyclobacteriaceae; genus ELB16-189. The sequence continues at coordinate 57,573 of JANPBK010000224.1, read as the reverse complement.
TTTTACCTCTTCTGATTTTGGCAACCTTCTTCCAGACGCGATTTCAATTTTTAACGCAAATAATATTCATGTTCAAAATCATAGCTATGGAGTAGATATTGAAAACTATTATGGAAATGAAGCATATGCATATGATTTGCAAGTCAGCCAAAATCCAACACTTTTGCACATTTTTTCTGCGGGCAATTCTGGCCAGATGAAGCCAATTTCTGGCACCTATTCAAACCTACGCTTTGCAAATCTTTCAGGAAATTTTAAGCAGGCTAAAAATGTGTTAGTAATTAATGCGGTAGACACTTCTTTATTACTCAACAGCTTTAATTCAAGAGGCCCAGCTTTTGATGGACGTGTTAAGCCAGAACTAACAGCTTATGGACAAGGAGGCACATCAGATGCGGCAGCTTTAGTTTCTGGGATTGCGACTTTAGTTCAGGAAAAATATCGGAGTATACATAATTCTCTTCCAGCCGCATCCATGATGAAAGCAATACTCGTTGCATCAGCGGATGATATAGGCGCAAAAGGTATTGACTATCTCTATGGCTATGGCAGCGTAAATGCATTCAAGGCATTACAACTGGTTGAGTTGAATCAAATAGTGTCTCTTACGCTAACTGATAACCTTCAAAAATCTATTCCCATCAATATCCCCACTTCTATTTCTATGCTGCATATTGCTATTTCTTGGACAGATCCTGCAGCTACTATAAATGCAACCCAAGTATTGATCAATGATATAGATAGCTGGTTAGATGATGGGTCTACTATTTATCAACCATGGGTCTTAAACGCGTTTCCACATCCGGACTCACTGGGGGCTACTGCCACAAGAAAATCAGATCATTTGAATAACACAGAATACATCACCATCGATAACCCTGCACAAGGTTCCTACCAACTAAACTTAAAGTCTGGTATTTTAAAAGATGGCATACAACAAGTATCTGTGGCTTATTGGCTAACCGAACGCAAAACATTTAGTTGGGACTTCCCTCTTTCTTCATCGATTATAGAGAGTAAAAAAAAGAATCTGTTAGTGTGGGAGAGTCTGCCGGATCAACGAGGCGATCTGTTTTTGCAAATCAATCAGGGCAACTGGCAACTGATAAATTCTGGTATTGAGTTGAGCAATTATTTTTATTGGAATCCTCCAGATACATTAGCTAAATCGAGATTGAAGATGAAGATTGGCGCGGAGGAGTTTGTATCAGATGATTTTCTCATCTCGCCACAGCCTCGATTGAAGACTGCTTTTATTTGTTCAGATAGTATTGCGCTTAGTTGGAATCCAATAAAAAACGCTTCCAGTTATCAATTATATTCATTGGATGACAAATATTTGAAGCAAGTAGGGGTTACAAACGATTCGCTGTTGGTTCGCCCGTCATCACTTAACCCTTATTATGCGATTGCTCCAATCCTTAATAGCCTGATTGGAATAAAAAGTGAAACCATTAACTATACACAACAAGGTTCATTATGTTTCTTAAACTTATTTAGTGCTACACGAGTGAGCGCCTCTCAATTGAAAATTATACTATCAATGAGCTCATGGTATCAGATAGAAAAGATTATAGTTTACAAAACCATCGGTGGAATCCAAAGTCTATTTAAGACTTTAACACCTGGAAAATCGCTGCAGATTGATTTATTTGATACAGGATTAGTTCCTGGTAAGATGGCCTATCAAGCGGAAATAACCTTTCGCAACGGAAAAAAAATATTTTCCGATGTGGCTGAAGTGGTGATCGAAGAAAAGGGAAGAGCTATACTTTATCCAAATCCGGTTACAACCAATAGTGATTTGAATATTCTATCTGCGGGAGGGGTGACTTTTAAAGTTCTTGATCAACTTGGAAGATTAGTATTTGAAAAAAAACTGATCAAAGTGGAGGAAGTAATAGACCTTATTAATTTACCAACCGGATTATATTTTTATCAATTGCTTTCCAACGAAGGAGTAACTGATAAAGGAAGATTCATTAAATATTAAGTAGACCTTTATCAAGGTCAATTTATTCCAAAAGGAATTCTCTTAAGCGCAATTTTCCCATTGCTTACTACCATTAGCGCATCTTGTAGAAATCGAATTTCTTCTAATGGATTGCCTGGAACAATAATAAAATCCGCGTCAAAGTCTTTTGAAATTATACCGGTACTTTTTTCTACCCCCAGTAATTCAGCGGCATTTGTGGTTGCGGATTGAATCGCTTCAAAGGGAGTCATTCCCATTCGCACAAAATGAGCACACTCTAATGAAATACGACTGGTGCTGGTAGCGGTGTAACTATTGTCAGCTCCTGTGACAATCTTTATGTTGAGGGAGTGAGCTTTTCTAAAAACTTTTTCTGCTTGCGGCATCATAAACTTACCCCTGAGTTCTAATACCGGGCCAATATAATCCCCACCAGGTTGTGTTAAATCTTCCAGTGTAATAAAAGTAGGAACCAAAAAAGTATTGCGCTCTTTCATGAGGAGCAAAGTTTCATCCGTTAAAAATGTTCCGTGTTCAATGCTTTTGGCTCCTGCCAAAACAGCCGCTCTGGCCCCTTCATCGCCATGTGCATGAATCATAACGTGCACCCCTCTTTTGCCTGCCTCCTGCACGATTACTCGAATTTGCTGCTCCGTATATACTTGTTCGCGTGGATCGGTCTCCGGTCTTCCGGCTCTTTCAGTTCCGCGTGTTTTAATCACTTTCGCGCCTCGATCGATATTTACATTCACAATCAACTTAAGTTCTTCATCTGTGCGAACACCATTGATCAAGGCGCTCAATCTTGTATCAGCTAGAATGGTTTCATCTAGATTAGGAGAGACATAAACACCAGCCGGCACAATGTCAGGACCTGCAATTTTTCCACTTTTACTTAACTCCATCAATGCTACGTCTTGAAAAGCGGAGACACCGGCAGTTCGCACTGTGGTTACTCCAGTCTCCAGAGCACGTTTGGCAGCGGCTAAATTATCCAGATGAGAATGGGCATCAATCAGTCCCGGCATAATATAATAGCCTTGACAATCGATGACATCATAGCCCGCTGTTACATCTCCATTTTTACCAATGCGTTCAATTTTTCCGCCTTTCGTAAATAGTACTGAATTAGGGATAATTTTATTTTCATAACCATTATAAAGATTGGCATTTACGAATGCGTAGTTTTTTGTTTCCTGTGACCAACTGCAGAATAGAGTGAATGTGAAAACGAGTGTTAATAGAATTGGCCTCATGGTTGTAAAAAGTAAAGAAGATCAATAGAACAAAAGGTCGTTGAAATCTTTTTTAGTTTATAGGCTCACCTTTTTCTAGCTTTTTAACCATTCCTTCAATGTTGGTTTTTATTGTTGGATTCGTTTCAGCCTTCAATGCATCTTGCGCAAATTTCAGTGCTTTTTTGCTGTCTCCATTTGCAGAATATCCGCGGGCCATTCCCATCATTGCAGTAACTTCTTTTGGATATCTCTTGAAGTTAGTTTCAAATACAACCATTGCTTCCTTGGGTCGGCTTTGAGTAAGGAGCGAACGCCCATATCCAGTGATTTGTGGCGCAGTTGCATCGGGCAAATTGATAGCCTCTTTCATCACTGCGTCAGCCTCTTCTTTTTTGCCCATGGCAGCTAATATGTTTCCTTTAGATTGAAGGATCGGATAATACTTTACGTTGCGGTCTACTAATGATTGTACCCATCCCAATGCTTCTTCTAAATTGATTTTTTTATTAGCACAAAAATTAGCAGCAGATACAACGTTTTGCCAAGGAAATCCTTTTGGCCCCACCATTTCTTCACGTAATTTCTTTACATACAATTCATCCCCATTTGGAGCGCTTATCTTAAATGGGACAGCTAACTTTTCCCATTTTAGTCGGGCCGTAGAACTATTTTGAAGTCGATCTGTAAAATCAAAAGTGAGGAACTCATTGAATTCACAGGCGACCGCTTTTGTCGTTACCCGAAGCGCTTCATCCGCATGGGAATAAAAGAAACTGCCCCACGCACTTGAGTTGGTAGAAAAGATGACAACCCATTCTTCAAGGCCGGGTATCATATGTAAGCCGTAGGTACCTGCTTTAAGCGGTTTGCCCTCTACCTCAACATCATGAGAAAAAGTAATCGTTGTATTTTCGTTTGCACCTACGCGCCATGGTGATGGATTTTGTTCAGTGCTTCTTCCAAAATTAAGATTGGCTAATCCATAGGGCACAAGTTTTCCCCAGATTTCTCTTCCAGCCACATCGGGGCTGTTATACACAATGGTAACTTTTACCAAGCCCATGTATTGCGAGACTTCGCTTTTTTGATTGTTACCCCCCGGTGGCAACGTCATTTGTGAAAAGGATAAAATACTAGTGAAGAAACCTACGAATAGCGCGATTGTCTGGATGTGGTTTTTCATAAGGCGGATTTTATATGATGATTGAAGTAACGAAGAATTATTCGCAAATTGAAAGAGAATAGAAGAAATGAATATTAAAGGCGGGTATTGAATACGAGAAAGTACGTAACCCAATTAATACTAGTTGTTAAGCTACTTTAAAAGGAGATTATTCAATTAATACACTTTATGAAGCGTTGAGCATATAAATGGCAACAATGGTTAGCGGTATTGCTCTGTATAAAATAGGCACAATTACATTGAGGTGCTTAACGCCACTTGATAATCCAGCAGCTAAGATTATAATCCCGGCTGGAATGGTTATTGACCCCAGCATAAGGATCATTTTATAGCCTTCATTTCCAGCCTTGGAAAAAAATAATATGATGCCAGCAGTTATCACGGCAGAACTAATCCATAAAATTTTGGGAACGGTGGTTGTGCACAGTAAGTCCATAAAGCCTAATTTTTCACCCTCCTTTCGTTGTATTGGTAGAGGACGAAAGGCAGAAAGAAAAAATATAACCGCCAATCCTTTTAATGAAAGATCCAGCAGGATTTCTGATCTATAAGAGCTTGTGTAAAGGATTAGAGCAACTGATAAAGTTCCTAATAATATTATTTCTGCGCGGTCAACTAATTTAAATAGTTGTTGCGTGAAAGTAGGTCGTGTCTCGCTCATGGTGTATGGAATTAGTGTATAAATTTATCCATTAAAGCTGAAACAAAAAAGAAGTCAGCCGGAATGATTTTTAATAAAACTAATAACTCACAATTTCTTTTATACCTTTCAATTTCAAACATTATTAAATGAATTGTAGAGGCTTTTATATTTTTAGTATACTCTTGTTTATAGGCCCAATATTGTCCTTTTCACAGCAAACAAAAATGAAAGATTCTGTGATCTATCGATTCACCTATCGCGATACAATAATCTATCGCTTCGATACGGTACGGATAAAACACTTTCTACATTCGGATACAGTATGGACAACTCCTGCCATCGCTACGGTGCCCCCCAAAAAAAAGTGGGCCATTAATCCGAATAACTGGGGCATCGGACCATCCATTGGAACCTACTATTCTCCGTACAACGGTTTTGATGTTAACGTTGGATTTGGAATTCAATATTATCTGTTAGCCGTGCCTTCATTTAGGAATCCACATCTAGGACGCAAGAGGCATAGAAAATAATAGCTGCCTTTTGGATTATCATAACTTCAACGCTTTATTTTAAAGATTCTAATAAAAAGAGGCTGCCTTGAAGGCAACCTCTAAATCCAATTCGTAAATGGATAGCCGATCTACATGGACTCACACATTTTTGCATGCGCTGCTGCCAAACGAGCCACGGGCACTCGTGGGCCGGAGCAAGAAACATAGTTGAGGCCAAGATGATGGCAAAACATAATAGAGGCAGGATGACCGCCATGTTCACCACATATTCCAACTTTCAACTCGGGCCGATTTTTACGACCATCTTCCACGGCCATCTTCATCAACTTACCCATGGCCTTGCGATCCAACACTTCAAAGGGATTGTCTTTAAGTATGTTTCTGGAAATGTAGAAAGGTAAAAATTTATTTTCAGCATCTTCACGTGAAAAAGAGAAAGTAGCCTGAGTGAGATCATTGGTGCCAAAAGAGAAGAACTCTGCAACATCTGCCAACTCTTCAGCCTGCAGGCAAGCTCGAACCACCTCAATCATGGTTCCGAATTTAAAGTTTAGTTTAATTCCATTTTCTTTTTCAACGGAAGCTCTTATTTCGTCTACAAATACTTTCACCTCTCTCAATTCTTCGGCAGTACATACCTGCGGCACCATGATTTCCGGCCGCACATCAATGGCTACTTTTTGACAGTCAGCAGTTGCTTCCAATATAGCCTGGATCTGCATTTTATAAATTTCAGGAAAGGTGAGACCCAAGCGAACACCCCGGTGACCCAACATAGGGTTTACTTCATGCAACTCGCGTACTTTTTTTAACATTTGTTCTTTTTTCTGAATGGCTTGCCCAACCAATTCTACCCCCATCGTATTGAAAGGCGCAGGTGATTTAGCGGCCATATTGATATCGGCATTCAATAATCGGAGGCTACCAAATAAATTAGCTACCCCGCTGACTGTATCCTTTAAATGAGAAAGGTGTTCCAATTCGTCTCTTAATATTTCTTCGGTTGGAAGAAATTCATGAATAGGTGGATCTAACAAGCGAATCGTTACAGGCCTGGGAGCCATCGCCAATAATATTTCTTTAAAATCCTGTCGTTGCATTTCTTTCAATCGCATGAGCGCAGCATCTCGCTCCTCTTTAGTTGCAGCTAAAATCATTTCAACAACTACGGGCAATCGGTCTACATCATTGAACATTCTTTCTGTGCGGCATAGTCCTATGCCCATTGCGCCATATTCAAGTGATTTCTTGGCTGCATCTGGCGTATCGGCATTGGCAAAGACTTTCAATTTTGCCATTTCATCTGCCCAGGTTAACAGTGTTTTTAATTCATCGGAGAAGGTAGGCTCTACGGTAGGAATAATTCCCTGATAAACAAATCCGGTTCCGCCATCAATCGTAATGTAATCTCCTTCGTGCAAAGTTTTATCACCTACTTTAGCAACACGTAATTTGGTATCAACATGAATTCCTTCGGCACCCGCTACGCAGGGTTTGCCCATGCCCCGTGCGACAACGGCAGCATGAGATGTTTTTCCGCCACGACTCGTGAGAATGCCTTGGGCTGCAAAGAACCCGTGAATATCTTCAGGTTTTGTTTCTTCACGCACCAAGATCACTTTTTCGCCTGCTCTTCCTAATAATTCAGCCCGATCTGCATCAAACACCATGTGTCCTGAAGCGGCTCCCGGTGATGCGGGCAATCCTTGTGCGATGGGAGAAACTTTGTGCAGTGAATCTAGCCGAGGATGAAGCAATTGCTCTAACATATCCGGCTTGATCCGAAGCAAAGCTTGTTCTTTAGTAAGTAACTTTTCTTTTCTCATTTCAACGGAGGTTCGCACCATAGCCGTTGTATTCATTTTTCCATTCCGGGTTTGAAGGCAGAATAATACACCTTTTTCAATGGTGTATTCAAAATCCTGAACTTCTTTATAATGCGTTTCAAGTTTGTTACGCAGCTCTTCCAACTGTTTGTATAAACTTGGCATTTCATCAGCGAGTTCGCTCACTGGCTTGGGCGTACGAATGCCGGCTACTACATCTTCTCCTTGTGCATTTGTGAGGTACTCTCCAAACATTACATTCTCTCCGGTGCCGGGGTCACGTGTAAATCCAACGCCTGTCGCGCAGTCGTTTCCCATATTTCCGAAAACCATCGTTACTACATTTACTGCTGTGCCATTGGCCATTTCTGGAGTGATCTTAAATTCTCTACGATAGTCAATGGCGCGTTTACCCATCCAGGAATTAAAGACGGCCTTAATGGCGATTTCCAATTGCTCATATACATCTTCAAGGAAAGGTTTGCCGGTATACTCTTTGATCACGCCCAAAAACCGTTCGCTAATTTCTTTCAGATCAGGTGTTCGTAAGCCTACATCCACTTTAACACCAGCTTTCTTTTTTATTTCTTCAAAATGAGTATCAAATTTTTCATCGGGTACTCCTAACGCAACTTTTCCGAAAAGTTGGATAAATCTTCGATAGGCATCATAGCCAAACCGTTCATTGTTCGTTTGCTGAATTAAGCCTTTCAATGTTTTAGAATTCAATCCTAGATTAAGGATGGTATCCATCATTCCAGGCATGGACATCGCGGAACCAGAACGGACAGAAACTAATAATGGATTTGCAGGATCTCCAAATACTTTGCCGGTTGAGTTTTCTATGGTTTTTATTTGTTGTCGAACTTCATTCATCACGCCTGCAGGCAATGTGCGGTCTGCGTTGTTGAGGAACGACAAGCATGCCTCTGTGCTAATGACAAAGCCAGCTGGGACATTTAATCCAATTTGAGTCATCTCGCATAAGTTGGCACCCTTTCCTCCCAATAGTTGCTTGTTTTTTCCATCACCTTCTTTAAAGGAATAAACAAATTTGGTTGACTTATTTTTAATTTGCACCGCTTCAAGCGGTTCAATCGTAGCTGCTGTTTTCATATTATGTTCATTTAAATAGTATTCGAAAGTACGTGGCCGGCTTAGCTCAAAATATGATTTTTATCACCCCAATAGGCGATTGAAATCAGACAATAATAGGTTTATATGGGATTCACTCAGAGTTTTGATGGCGGTCTAATTGCTGAACTAGTTGTAAGAACCTTTTGTTACCTATCTTTCAATAACTGTTCATTTTTTAAACATCATTTCAATACCTCTTGAATTACCTAACTAAAAATAAATACACATGACTATTATTGCTATTTGTCTCCTGCAGTGGGACGCGTATAACCGGAGAGCACAAAAAATGTTGGAATCCATAAATGAAGAGAATTACCATAAGGCCATCGTACCAGGAGGCAATTCACCCTCATGGTTGATGGGCCATTTGGCAGATACAGATGATATGCTGTTGGAGCTTTTTGGAATTCGAAAAAGAATTTTTCCCGAACTGGCAACACTTTATCACCATACCCGCGGCACAAACCAAACTGGTCACTTGACCAAGGAAGAGCTGGCTGCAAAATGGAAAGCAATTCTTGATGAACTCGACCAGGCTTTTAAGTCAATGACTGAAAGTGAATGGCTTGGACGACATATGGCTGTACCCGAAGAAGATTTTAAGAAGGAGCCACAACGAAATAAGCTGAATGTTATGCTAAGCAGGGTTACTCACAAGGCTTCTCATTTAGGGCAAATTGCTATGCAGGCAAAATATTCTTAGAAGTTGAATGTTTTTGACTATTCAAACACATCAACGGTTCCACGACAAACATCATTGAGTAGCCTCTTTATGAGTATGTCGATCAAGTTTCTGCGTGATACATCTTAATGGCATCTTAAAATGTCTTGAAAGGTTGAGCTTGTCGAAGTCAATTTAAAGTTTTTCATAGCACAAAACGACTTTGACACGCCTCCCTGAGAGGCTCAGGCTGACTTCTATCTAGGTCTTTAGAGGTGCCCTAAAGAAAAGTTTACTATAAAATTCATAGTATAGAATGATATCAGTATTGAAGTATATTCGATCTATCAAATACAATTTATTCTATCTTACTCAACCTCATGGCAAAACGAAATTTTCATAAAATGATATTAGTGGATTAAGATGCTAGCTTAAAAAATATTGGAATAACCATTCGTTGTTTAATTGGTTTTCCTCTTTGACGACCCGGATTCCAGGCTGGTGCGCTTGACACGATTCGAATCGCTTCTTGTTCTAGTCCGGAGCCTAATTCATTAAGAGCGATTACGTCACTAATGGTCCCGTCTTTATTGATGATAAATTGGACAAAAATTTTTCCTTCTACACCCATTCTGGAAGCGGCAATTGGATATCGGAGATTAGCGGCTACATATTTGTAAAATGCGGGTAGGCCTTCCTTTGGTGAGGCGGTTTGTTCAACGACCACAAATACTTTGTCTACCTCTTCTTCTTCTGTTATCTTGGGCAAATCAACAGGAGCATATTCTTGAACCTTTGTGTCCGTTGTTATTTCAACGTCCAGATCAAACTTTATTTCTTGTTTAATTTCTTCTGCATCAGGTACAACAATGAGTGTCGGTTGCTGAATAACAGGGGGTGGAGGTGTCTTAATTTCAGTTGGCGGGATTTCAGCCAACGGTTCAAAAATATTGGTACTCCGTGTCAATGTTATCTTAGTTTGCTTATCGGAGGTTTTCCATTCGAAAGCAACTAACATGAGAGACATGGTTAAAAGTAAACTTATGCCAAAGAGTACGCCATGCCACCGCGTGAGATCAGCCTTAGGGTTTTTTTTGGCTTCCATAACTTGTTGTTTTATGAATCTAAGGTGCACGATTACTTACTTACATTCAATGACAAAAATCAGCATGTGAGATGATTTTTGGCTTGTGCTTAAGGGCTTAATAATTCGCAGAAGTATGTTTCTTCCTAATTATCATGCTTTATTAGTTATTAGTGTGTGGCAGCTCATGTGTATCAAACAAATTAGCAATAGCACGATCATTTTTAACAACTAAATTGATTCAATTAGATTGTCTATTTTTTTCTGATTAATTGTGGTGAGTAGCTAACCTATGAAAAGCAACCCATCGATTACTTCAAATAAATAAGGCCGTCAAGGATAGAATTGACGGCCTATTCCCATTTGAACCAAAACAATCAAATGAAAATGATTTGGGTTCCTTCGCCATCTGCTAAAGCATACATATCACCCACAGTAATAATTCCTTTTACTTCAGGCAGAAAATCTTCTTTCTTTAGATGGAACATATCGGCTGCTAGTTTACAGGCATAAATTTCTCCGCCACCTGCATCAATCATTTGGAGGAACTCTGTAACATGAGGCATTTCCAATTTGTCCATTTCTTTTTTCATCATATAGGATGCAAAAGCCTCAAAGCCGGGAAGGCCTGCTACCATAGTTGGCATACCGGGCATAAAGGCTGGATTCCCTACGGTAGCAGTATGTAAGTGATCCGCATGCTTCTTCGTGATAGCTTCCAAGCCGAAGAAAGTAAAAAACATTTTTGCTTCGATGCCCTCCATTAACGCTCCATTGGCCATTACCAATGCAGCATATACATCTTCGATTTTTCCTTTAGAACAGATAATCAATACTTTTTTCACTTTTGCTTTTTTCACTTTGGTTTCTGAAACCTTGGTTTGAACTTTTTCTAAAATGTCGTTCATAAAATAGGTGTCCACTGGACGTTGAATGTTAGTTGAATCTAAATACAGCTTACTGGTTTAGGAATACCTGCAATCTTACTGCAGATTTTTAAAGGGCCTCCCGGAAAAAGTTGATAAAATTCTTTGATGTCTACGATTCCGGAGTTGCCCACTTTGCGAATGCTTAAGGCAACGCCTTCTGCTTGTTTAGCCCGAAGCCAATTCAATACCTCAAAATGTTTTGGTGTTAGAATAATATCTGCTTCACGGGCCATTTCATTGGCTAAATCAGGCGTCCATTGAGACGCATTCTTTAAGTAACCCTCTTCGTTTACTTCTACTTTTGTATTGTTCATAAAAAGCGTTTCCATACTTGTTTTGGTTTTGAGTTGATAATTTATTTGGTCATTTCTTTTTCAATTTCTTTAGCCATCTCATTCTCTACTTCTTTGCCGGCCATCGACATGTGAGAACTTACCGGCAAAGATTTTCCTGTCAGAAGAATGTGCCAGTATACCCAACGGAAGGCTAGTTTGCCAAAATGGTTAGCGCGAGTGACTTTCAGCAACCCCATTGGCCCTACCACTGGCCATGGAAATTTTCCGGCAAGTGGTTCGGTTTCATAATTAAAATCAATTAAAGCAGCCTTACCATAGCCTGTTTCGATGAAGCAATTGGCATGGCCATCAAATTTGGCTTCCATCGGAAGTTTATGAATGAAGCTTAAGATATTCTCCTCTAGAATTTCTCCCTCAAAGTGTGCCACTGAACCGGCCTTTGAGGCAGGCACATTGGTTGCATCACCGATCACAAATACATTTTCAAATTTCTTTGATTGTAAAGTATGCTTATCGGTTGGGATGAAGTTTAATCCATCTTCATCACCCATGTTACTGGCCGCTACCATATCGGCTCCTTTGTTAACTGGGATTGTTATGAGAAGATCAAAAGGAACTTCTTTCTGATCATAAGAAATGATCATCTTCCGATTGTTGTCAACTTCCTGAATGTAAAAGTCCGGAACCACGGTGATATTTTTTTCTGCGAGCAAGGCTCCTAACATCTTGGTGGCTTTTGGTTTGGTGAAGGCACCTGATAGGGGAGTGACATAGGAAATTTCCACTTTATCTCTCATTCCTTTCTCTGTGAAAAAGGCATCTGCAAGAAAGGCAAATTCTAACGGAGCGACTGGGCATTTAATTAATGTCTCTGCGAGATTGATGACGAGTTTCCCTCCTTCCCAGGTCTCTAATTTTTTCGCTAGTTGTGTGGCCCCTTCATAGGTATAGAAATCAAAAATTTCTTTGTGCCATAGGTTCCCTTCTAAGCCAGGAGTTTCTTCAGGTACCACATTGGCACCCGTTGCGACAAGCAATACATCGTAGCGCAGCGTTCTTCCCCCCTTTAAAATTACTTCATTTTTTTCGCCATCAATGCGGTTCACTTCATCGATGATAAAGTTTACTTCTTTTGGCAAAAATTCTGCTTTCATTCGTACCACATCTTCCGGTTGATAGATGCCAAATGGAATGAAAAGAAAACCAGGTTGATAATAATGAACAACATCTTTATCAACGATAGTAATATCCCAAATTTTGCGATTGAGGACTTTATGGAGTTTGTTGGCCATCATAGTGCCTGCAGTGCCGGCTCCTAAAATGAGTAGATTTTTCATGGTGTTGATAGTTGAATTGGTCCGTTAAAAGTAGAATAGACTAGCTTGGCTTGTAATGATGTAACTCACCAAAGGGAATGATTTTAGTCAGATAATTATTTTTTATGTGACAGAAGTCACCTGAGATCCATGATATCATTAAATTTAACAGCTATACTTCGCATGTTGGAATGCAATCATGGCATTGTGAGCTAATAGCGATTAGAAGGATGCATTTTTTGATAGACTCTTTCCATGTCAATGTCTGTAAGAAGCCCGACTAGTTGATCGTTTTGTATGACTGGCAAGCAACTGATTTTCTTATCAAGCATGAATTGCATCGCTTGTTTGGTGGTGCAAGTCGGGTCAACGCAAAAAGGGTCTTTAATCATGACTTCTTCTGCGGTAGCACGAAGATTAGCAAGGGGAGATAGCATGAAGTTGTCAATTCTTTTACGAGTCAATATGCCTACCACTTTTCCATGCTCGTCTTCCACCGGCATATGACGGATATGTTTCCAGTCCATTATGCAAGCCACCAATTCAAGAGGATCATTCCCTTGTGCGGTAATAAGATCTGTTGTCATAATATTGCTAACAAAATCATAACTAATGGGAATCATATCTCTTTCTCCCTCAATGACATTTTTCCATTGGTGAACCGGCTCTTTGGTTAGTCTGCGGTTGTGCATAGCTGCGGTAAGTGTAACGGCTGCTTCATCGCGCCCAAGTTTATTCTTGAGTGTTCGAAAGCCGTTGATCATCCATCGGCTGCCCGTTTTAGCGCTTTTCGTACGTTCTTCAATAACGTTAAGATACCGCGTGATATCTTGCGGTAAGACATTACATTTCTCTAACCCTTTTTTTGCCAAGGGCAACAAAATATCAAGAACTAATTGTTGGGCGGGCATCATTTTATTATCCCACGTCATTCCGGTTTGGATACCTATGCGCGCAGCTTTATAAAAATTTTCTTTTACATCTTCAAAGTCCATCTTCTCCCAGATGTTTTTGCAGTTGTCAGGCATTGCTTTCATGAGCCCGACCCAAAAAGCCATGTTAGAAATTTCATCTAGCACAGTAGGGCCCGATGGAATATATCTATTTTCAATTCGCAGATGAGGTTTGCCATCGAGGATGCCATAACAAGGACGATTCCATTTCCAAACGGTACCATTATGAATGCGCAAGGCTTTGAGATCCGGAATTCCACCTTGATGTAATACCTCTAAAGAATCTCTTTCGATAGGAGTCAAAAAAATCAGTGGATAGCGCGAGATGTCATCTTTATATACATCCGTAATATGACGCACCCATTGATGTCCTAATGATACTCGTTGCTGACGTTCGCGAAGGTTGTGAAGTCTTCTTCTCATATCCACACTTTGTTGGAATAGAGTGATTCGCGTTTCGCTCCACAGCTCTCGCCCAAAAAGAAGAGGTGAATTAGTTGCAATAGCCAAGACAGGGCCAGCGATCGTCTGAGCCCAATTGTAGAGATCTACAAATTCATCTACATCAGTTTGAAGGTGTACTTGAAAACTTGTATTGCATGCTTCAAAAAGAATATTGGTATGCGCCAGCAGCAATTCGTCTACTCCATTAATATTAAGTTCAAAATCCTGCCCACGCATCCGCTTCACAATTTCACCCAAGGCATGATAGCGTGGGTTAGGCGTTAAATAATCTATTTCTATGGCTCGCAGGTCAATCGATGGCAGAATGCCAGTAAGAATGATGGAATCATGAAAGCGAGCAGCCACACGATCCGCTACCTCTATTAACCTGCTCAACTCTTTTTCTGTGGCGCTGAAACAATTTTTAGTTAAGATTAAGGGATCCAAATTAATCTCCAGATTATATTTAGCCAATTCTGTGGTGAAGTGTGGGTCAGGTATATTCGCAAGAATTTCAGGTCCATTTTTTGAGGGCTTAAAATTTTTATCAACGATAAAGAATTCTTGCTCTGCACCGATACGGGTAATACCTTTTTCAAACAACCCTTTCGCGGCCATGATATCCAGCGCCTGCACATCGTGTAGCAGATGACGTAAAAAGTCCTTACGTTCTTCAGAGTATTCTGCAATGCTGATGTGCTGATCGCCCATATTTATTTTATTTGAATAGTTCAGCAAATTAGAAATGCGGAGCCTGATAAAGAATGATTTATATCAGGTTTGAATTGTGATTTTGATTATAGATAGCGTATTTTAAGACTTTAGACTTTATACATTTGTTCTAATTGAATTAACAACAAAGTAAAGACATGAATGAAAAGAAGCATTGGGACAAAATAGCATCACGCTACAACGAAGAAATATTTGATGTATTTCACAATGATAAAAAGAAGAAGTTAACTCGCTACTTTAAAAAGCATGGAAGCCAAACGAAGGTAGCCATTGATTTGGGCTGTGGCAATGGAAAAGCATTTTCTTACCTCTCGCCACTTTTCAAGAAAGTGATTGGAATCGATATCTCTCTTGAACTTCTACGACAAGCGAAAAGATTACCGTATCCAAATATTGAACTAAAACGGTTGGATCTTACCCGTAAAGGGCTACTTCTCCCAAAAGCCGATTTTCTTTTTTCTTGTAATGTGGTCATGTTTCCGGCTATCGAGAAAAATTATACGATGCTCAAGAATTTACAACGTTCGTTGAAGCCCGGAGGCACTGCGTTGTTAGTCATCCCTTCGTTGGAATCAGTTTTGTTTTCATCCTTACAACTCATTTCACTATATCGTAAAGATGGTACTCACTCAGATCACATACCAGCCAATGAATTTGATTATTTTCGGGCTAGCAAAAGAGATATTGTACAAGGGATTATCTACATCGATGGAGTACCCACTAAACATTATCTGGGCCCTGAGATTGAAACAATTTTTCGGGATGCCGGACTGCAAGTAACAGCACTAGAGAAATTGGAGTATGATTGGAAAACAGAATTTGCCTCCCCACCCGCTTCGTTGAACCATCAATTCCCTTGGGATTGGCTTGTAGAATGTAAGCGCAAATAGCAGTTGACTTGGTTAAAAAGAACTAGATCTTTAAGGAGTCCATTAAGTGTAGTACGGCAATTTATTTATTGCTCTTTAATGCAACATACGTCCATAAAGCGCCAGCGGCATCAGCAAGACCAAATAGAATTAATTGTACCGGTGCCCATCCGATCAAAACGAATGCAATAAACCAAAGTAGAATAGAGGCTCTCACATAGATAGAGATGGTCAAGAACAACGTGTTATTTGAGGGAGCCATCAACACATAATAGAGGCCAATACCAAATACAACGGTACCAAGTACGTGAATCCAGACCTCATTGGTTTCTGCTATTTGAAATAGTGAAAGGAGTACATTTGGGAATACCGTAAGTGTAATGCCCAGGATCAATAGATAGAGCCCAAAGTAGTAAAGAGATTTGGATGCGCTGGTCATAGGTTGAAGTTTTAATAGTAGGATAACTGAGTGAAGGTAATAAAATTGGACTAAATTCATTTGTCAAACTCAATTTAATAGCGGAAGCAGTAATGTCATTTTTCGCTAACTTCTAATTATGATAAATTACTTCCAACTAAAAGTGCCTACCGCACCGGCAGGCAAAGAGGTATTGGCGATTGTATTCTTATAACGAATCGCAAACACTTTTTTTGATTTGCTTTCATTCACAACGATTACTATCTTTTTACCCAGCGGAGAAATAAAAGCAACATTGTTCAGGTTATCGATTTGATTAGACTGTATTCTTATTGACCCGGGCACAACAAATTTTGAGGCATGGGCAATAACATAGTAGGAGGCATTCCTTTTTATGGTTTTATCTATCGTCAACGCACCCATGCAACGTTCGCAGCCACCATCAGTCGTATGAGGATTGAAATTTTGATCTGAAGCTAAATTCCATTCCAATACAACTTTACTCCAATGGCGTGTGGCGCCTATGATTAAGTTTTTAGTGTGCCATAATAAATCATTTCCAAAATCCCCATCCGCAGATGTCCATTGTTCAGTAAAATAAATATTTTTATCTGGGTGGGCCGTTTTTACAGTAGACAAAGCTGTAATGTCTCCAGCATATAAATGAAAGGCTGAACCATCCACAAATGATCTAGTGACAGCATCATTTAAAATGGAAATTGGATATTCAGGATGATCACAATTGTGATCATACAATATAATTTTTGTGGTGATACCAGCTGCTTTGAAAGCAGGACCTAATTGATTTTTTATAAACGCGTTTTGTTCTGTTGCGGTCATTACTAAACTAGGTGTGTTATTCGGATTTTCAGGTTCATTTTGAATGGTCAGGGCATCAATAGCGATGCCTTCCCGAGCCATTCCCAGAATATATTTAACAAAATAGTGTGCGTAGGTGTGATAATATTCTGGATTCAAACTTCCCCCTTTGGCAAGTCGATTCGATTTCATCCAAATCGGTGGTGACCATGGACTGGCCATAATTTTGATATGAGGATTGAGAGTAAGAATTTGTTTGAGTACAGGAATAAGGTTTTTTTGATCCTCTTGAAGACTAAATTTTAATAAAGAAACATCTGTTTCTCCTTCAGGTAAATCATCATATGAAAATACATGGCCATCCAGATCAGAAGCTCCAATACTTATTCGTAAATAGCTGATTCCAATTTCATTCGGTCCGGTAAGAAAAAGTTCTTGTAGTAGTCGTGTTCGTTCGATGGCATTCAGTTTCTGATTTATTAGTTGGGCGCTTCCGCCTGTTAACGCAAAACCAAATCCATCCATAGTTTGATACGTGACGGAAGTATCAATCTCGATCAGAGCACCTGTGGCAGCTTGTTCTTTAAATTGTAAAGGCTCAGATCTCTTCAATAATGAAGCTCGATCAGCTGTTGTAATCCATACTCCTACTTCTGAATTTATTACTTGAGATCGAGCGTTTGAAAAATTGAGACAAAGGCTTATACAGGAGATCAATACAATCGCATAATAGCTAGGTAAAAAGGAATTGCGTTTCATGAAAATCAAAGTTATTAAAATGAATCGCTCCATAGTAGTAGGAGGTTTAAAGTCTCTTGGATATGTTACTTTTGCAGTCACTTTGAGAGGAAAAAATATGAAGACAGCGTTGATTACAGGGGGGACTCAAGGAATTGGCTTTGGTGTGGCGGAGGTATTACTTCGTGCAGGATGGAAAGTGGCTATTACTGGTCGAACTACTAAACAGGTGGAAGAATCAACAGCTCTGCTAAATGCCATAAAAGAAGGTCATGCGTTAGGCGTAGTGGCTGATGTACGGAATTACGAGCAGCAACAAAGAGCCATTGAAAAGTTACTTCAGACGTGGGGACAATTGGATGTATTGGTGGCCAATGCAGGACTTGGTCATTTTGGTTCTATTGAAAATATTTCCATTGAACAATGGCAAGAAACGTTAGATACTAATCTTACCGGGGTATTCTATAGTATAAAAGTTTGCTTAGAGTCATTGAAAAAATCTCAAGGATATATCATTACTATAGCAAGTTTAGCCGGAACTAATTTTTTTGCCGGAGCAAGCGCCTACAATGCAAGTAAGTTTGGACTTGTTGGGTTTACACAAGCAATTATGCTGGATTTAAGAGAATATGGAATTAAGGTAAGCACTATCATGCCGGGTTCAGTGGCAACCAATTTTAATAACCATGAACCCAATGCTCAAGACGATTGGAAGATTCAACCCGAAGATTTGGGTCAGCTGGTGTTGGATATGTTGAATATGAATCCCAGAACGTTGCCTAGTAAGATTGAAGTCAGGCCTTCGCGTCCAAAAGGCAAATAACTAATGAGAGATTTATGTTCATCGTAGCAAAATTATGAGAATTATTTTCTTTTCTTTTTTCTTGATAATGTGTCTGGTTGCTTCCGCGAAACCAAAAGAATTCAAGGCAATGGAAATGGAAATCTTGTTGCCAGATAGAATTGAAGGATTTCGAGCCAGAGATGGAGTTGTGAATAGACGATTAAAAATCGGTACGCTTAGCTATACGCTATGTGAAAGAAAATATGCGAAGGGGAAGCAAATTATAAAATTGCTTTTGTTTGATTTCCTCAATGCTGACATTATGTACAGTCAAGCTATGCATAATCTGCATGAAGGAGAGGCAATTGAATCTGATTCACTTGTTTTACGTCCAATAATTTTGGATAATTCATTAGGTTGGGAATCGTATCGGAGACAAAGCGGACAATCACAAATTGTGCTGGGTATTTGCCATCGATTTTTTCTAAGTATGACTGGCGATAAAGTAGACCTTGCTATGCTCCAGTCAGTTTTGAATCTGGTGCCTTTGGAAAAGTACCCCAATTTGGAATCGATTCACTCAGAGCAGAGCCGAAAATCTAACTAGTTGAGACTTTCTAGCAACTCTACTGCAGGATTATCATTTGCGCGAATGGCAATAGATTTCTTAAAACATTCCTTCGCTTTTTCCTTGTTATTGAGTTTGAGGTAACTCCTTCCCATTTTGTTCCAGGCAACTACGATACGAGGGAAAAGTTTTGTGTAGACAATAAATAGTTGAATGGCATCATTCCACTTTTCATTCTCCATGAGCCGCTCACCCGCTCCAAGCAATTGCATGTCATTTTCAAAATCAAACTCCGCCTGTTTTAATATTTCATTGTAATGAGCTGTAAAATGAGTGCCTCCTTGCTCAGTAATCACTTGAACAATTTTATTGGTGACGGGATTCGTACGATACGCAGCTTCTTCACGTTGGATTCCTTTGGGTAATGCATTGGGTTGTTTACCGATATAGATGCCGTAAAGGGACATAGCTATTTTGTCAGAAATAATATTGCTCGTATTACTGGAGACGACCATACAATAATCTTCTTCCAGAGAAAAAGCCATGTAGGCGTTGTAAACTCCATTCCCGCCATTGTGCCAGATAAATTTCTTCCCACCAAAATCTTGTAAAACCCACCCATATCCATAATAGCTTATTCCTTCTGGATTTTCAGCGATGTGTTTTGTAAACAATTGGCTGGTCAGATCATGGCCAAGAACAGTATTATTCTTCAACGCCTGATACCATTTGTACATGTCACCACTAGTAGAAAGGACTCCTCCATTTCCACGCAAATGCCATCCGGGGCCGTCAGCTAGCCATGGTTTGTCAATCGCTGTTCCCCAACGAGTATTGTCACGATATCCTACAGCCAACTCTTCTTTGCTAAAACCGGGAATGAGATAACCTGTACGCATCATACCCGCTGGTTTAAAAAGTTTCTCGTATAAAAATTTCTCGTATCCTATCCCACTTATTTTTTCGATAATGATGCCTAACAGGCTATATCCAACATTGGAATAATCATACTGCGATCCGGGCGGAAAATTCAAAGGCGATTGAAAAGCCAAAATGACAAACTGATTAGCATCTATATGATCATAGTCATCGCCTAGGGTAGGCGAAAATCCTGCAGAGTGAGTTAACAATTGATGAATGGTAATATTTTTTTTATCTGAAGGTATAGTGGAAAAAAATTTAGAAAGAGGGTCACTCACTGTTAGCTTTTTTTCTTCTACCAACTTCATAATGCCAGCAGCTGTAAATTGTTTGGTAATAGAACCTACACTAAAGACAGTATGAGTCGTTTCTGCGCGTCCGGCTTCTGCATCTGCCAGCCCATAGCCCTTATCTAAAATAACTTTGCCTTTGGAGGCTATCAGTACACTGCCTCGAAATCCATACGTAGCGCTCTCTGATAGAAATTTTTCAAAATCCTGTGCAAAGCCAAATTGAATCAAGAATAATATCAAGGATGTGAAAATGATTCTTTTCATGGTCGTATAGGTTTTAGATGTGATGGTTGAGCCCTGCAAAAAGTTTGATCAACTAACAATCAGCATGGATGAAATAACCAAACGTGGGAAAACATTTGCGGCATGATTGGCTTTTATTTTGAATCAGGAGTCAGCTTTTGTGTAAGCAAATAGCTGAACTGAAGTATCCGCAAAGTCTACATTAGACAATATAGATGCAAAAGGCTCAGTTTATAAAAAAGAGCCGTTACTGAAGATAATTACGAACGCTGTATTTCTGTAAAGATCAATTCAAGCTCTGGTTTGCTGATTCCAAGCTTCTCTTCTAACTTCCGAAGCATCGTATCTTTCTTCCCCTCCTCAAACACGAAATCGTCATCAGAGAGAATAGGAAACCTTCTCTTTAGTAAAATACGCTGTTCACGCCAACTTCTAACTATATCCATAATAGACAAATGTAAATAGAAACGGTTAATAAGCATACTTGATCACGGCAACTACATGGCAGGCAGTGCCGGCCATCACAAATAAATGCCAGATGAAATGGTGGTAACGGATACGTTCAGCTACAAAAAAGGCAACGCCTGCAGAGTACATCACGCCACCTGCCACCAGCCAAATGAGACCCCAAGCGGGCATGTTAAGCCAAAATGGTTTAATTGCAAACACCGCCAACCAGCCCATAGCCAGATAAAGACCTGTAGAAAGTTTTCCGCTACTGGCGCCAGCTGTTGACTTAAGAACCACGCCTAAAATGGCCAATATCCATACAGCCACTAATAATGACCAGCCCCACACGCCCCGAAGTACCCCCAAAGTAAATGGTGTATAGGTACCAGCGATCAAAAGATAAATAGCTCCATGATCAAAAATATTAAATACACGTTTTGTTTTGCTATGAGGAAAAGCATGATAAAGTGTAGAGGAGAGGTAAAGTAACATCATCGTTCCGCCAAAGATGCTTGCCCCAACTACGGCAGCAGCTCCTTCGTGATTGGCAGTCATAATCATGATGGGTGTGATTGCCACCGCTGCGAGGAAGCCTACTCCATGGCTGATGCTATTCGCAATTTCTTCACCAAGGGATTGATCGCGTTTTTGTTTAGCAGGCTCGCTCATATTCAATAGTCAGAATACGGTGTAGGCCGCATTAAGTAAATATTCATTTTGGAAATATTATGTTGATACTCAGGCATAGAAGATAGTTTTTTCCAAGAGGGGTCTTCTATAAATGATTTCCAATGTTCGTCATGAGAGGTCTGACTCGCAAAAGAAGTCATATACATCAGATTCGGCATCCGACTACCGGCTATCACATCGGCATAAAATACCGCATTAAATCCCAATCTCTTGAATAGACTTATTTCGTCTCCTTCGTTGAACATGCGCACTTTATTTTGATAGATTCTTTCGGTCGCGCTTTCATAGCTGCGTAGTTCATAAATTCTCTCAGTTCTTGATGTATTGAAAGCAGGGGCCTCCATTTTTTTCATGCCCACAAAGGCGCGGAGTATAATTGATTCAATTCGCACATAGGGTGGATTCGAATAAACAGCATCAAGGTATTTTTTACCCTGTTCGTTAAATGTTGGACTTGAATAGAGTTTGCTAGTAATTTTTAGAACGTCATCTAAAGAACGATAGGGGATTAATACGAAGATACGTTTCCCAAAAGTAGAATCTGTCTCCAGGGGTTTGAAGACACCTATCGGTTGAATTCCTACGGCATGTAGCCCGGGTATAAAAGCATTTTGAAGAAAATAATCCACTTGCTCCTCTTGTTCTTTATCCTTAATGGTATAGATTTTTAATTCATAAAATTCCCGATTGCCTGTTTGGGCTATTGTTAGAACAGGTGTTAGCAATGAAAGCAGACAAAGAATATAAAGGCGATGATGAGTAGGTAACATCTGAGTAAGGTACAGAAATTAATTGTCTTTGATCGATCCTAATTTGAATGATTCACTTTTTTTTAATGGACGGTCTATCATCGAACTCTTCTTCTAATTTTAATTAGATGGCGACATGCCCCTGCCAGCGGAATCATCCAGATAAAGACACGCCCGATTAATAAAAAATGGCTCGGATGCTGTAACATGAATTTTTGTAACTTGGATCATAATACAAAAGAAGCAAACAGAATTGGATAGCTATGATAGATGAAACGGTTATTAATTGTGCCTCCTATAGCGAAGGGCGCAGGGTTGCCAATTTAGCGATCGATGATATTAATGAAGCGCTTAAGCAACCCGACCAATTTGTTTGGATTGGACTTCACGAGCCGGGTGTTAAAATGCTGGCCAGAATGCAACAGGAATTTGGACTGCATGATCTGGCGATTGAAGATACACATCGTGCTCATCAGCGACCTAAAATTGAAGCATATGGAGACACTCTTTTCGTTGTATTGCGAACGATACAAATGCATGAAAAGCAAATCGATTTAGGGGAGACTCATTTTTTTGTAGGTCGAAATTTTATTATTACGGTACGGCATGGCTCTTCTTTAGCCTATACCGATGTGCGTGCCCGGTGTGAGAGTACGCCTCAGTTACTTCAACGTGGGCCGGGGTTCGCATTGTATGCAATCATGGATTCAATTGTTGATCAATACTTTCCGGTAATTGATGCGCTCGAAGAGGAACTTGAAAATTTAGAAGAACAAATATTCGATGAAAAATTCAGGCGTGAGACCACGGCACAAATCTATCATCTTAAACACCAGCTGCTGGATGTTAAACGTTCTGTTTCTCCCTTAATTGATATTTGCAATCGACTCATGCGGTTTGATCTTAAAGTGATTGAAGAGGAAACTCGCCCTTATTTTCGTGATGTCTATGACCATGCCATTCGGATCAATGAAATGGTCGATAATTCTCGCGATCTGCTGTCTACCGCATTGGAAGCGAACCTCTCACTCATTTCCATTTCTCAAAATGAAGTTTCGAAAAAATTTGCCGGATGGGCAGCCATTATTGGCATCCCTACTATGGTAGCAGGAGTGTATGGCATGAATTTTAAATTTATGCCTGAATTGAATTGGCCTTTAGGGTATCCGGTTGTGATGCTGATCACATTTGGATCTTGTATCGCCTTGTATGTTCGTTTCAAAAACTCGGGTTGGCTATAAAAAGATGAACGGGTTGAAGGTGGAGGCATCCTTCCTTTTCAGACTTCCGTTCAACTAAATATTTACCATAGCAATTAGTTTTTAGCATTTCAGCTACTGACAGATCCCTCTTTTTATATCTCAAACAATATACTTTTTTTATAGAAGAGTTATTTTGTCTCAGGAATTTCCAATTCTATTTTTGTCCCTACCCCCAATGCTGAGGTAAGCCTGATGACCCCGTGTAGCTTGGTCACCGTTTCTTTGACGATGTACAGTCCCAATCCGGAACCTGCTCCATGTTCGGTAGCGCGATAGAACATGTCGTACACTTTTTCGAGATGCTCGGGGCCTATGCCGATGCCATTGTCATCGATCGTGAGATAAGCTCGATGTGCATTAATCTTAATTTTTATTTCAATGCGCGTATTCAATCCGCGATGGTACCGAATGGCATTGGCAATAATATTGTTAAAGATAATTTTCAATCGCCAGCGATCCGAATAAAAGGGTTCTTGCTGATCGACATCAATTGTTTTTTCGATTCGTTGGTCAGGAGCTAAAGCAAACCGAAGCTGTTCAAAGGCTTCTTCAAGCAACGGTTTAAAATAAACTTCTTCCCTTTTTACTTCCAGTCTTGAGTTGCGGGATTGATCTAGTATATCTTGAATGAAATTATCCTGCTGTTGAACACTGCTAATCATTTTATCCAAATAGAGATTTAAATTTACTTTTTCACTTTCTTTCTTTAGTAAATTCATGAGGCCTTTGAGAGATGCAATGGGCGCGCGCAGATCGTGAGATACACTGTATACAAAATTGTCTAGTTCTGTATTTTTTTTGTTTAATTCCTGATTGATGTGTTGTAACTCCTTTTCTGCTGCAAGCCGGATCTTAATTTCTTCATTCAGTGCCAAGGTTCGCTGTGCAACAAGATCCTCCAGGTTATGATTAAGCCTCATGACTTCATCTTGAGCCGTGGCACGCTCATACACCGTGGCAGATAAAACGATCACCGCAATACAAAGCACTCCGAAAAACAATTGGAGCAACAATGAAGAATCGCTTGGGGTCGCCAGTACAAATGGCCCCTGCAGTTTCGAAGTGAAATAGATAGCCACTAAAGAAACACTAAACAGACAGGCACTCACTGTCGCCAACCCAAAGCGAAATGAAAGCCACAATAGAAAAGGAAGAACCAAAAAGGGTAGCCCTTGTATGATAGCGGAACGAATGGAAGGAATCTGTAACAACAGCATGATGAACACGATGATTCCGGCAAAGATGGTAAGCTCCTTGAAGAGGACTTTTGTAAAAATTGCCTTTGGCCTTTGTGCGAATGATAATAGGAGAGGTGTAAAAATCAATAGCCCCACAGCACTTTCCATCCACCATGAAAAACTTGCTCTCAAATAATTACTGGCAGACATCTCCGTAAATACCAACTGGCCTATCAACCCGATCAATGCGCCTATCAAACTCATGATGATAGCAATGAATACAAAACGAAAGGCATTGCGTGTGCTATGGAATGGGTAAGCAACTTTTGTCCAGTGTTTCAAAAGAAAGAGACCAACCAGCATTTCCACCACATTTCCAATGGCCACAAAAGAAGCGATGCCCAGTATCGTAAGAATATTCTGTTGGGGATCATACCATTGCCCCAAACTATTGGCTAGCAATGTGCCGATAAATATCCCGGGCCACACAGACCTGCCGAAGAGAATCGCCAGCGCAAAGGCTACGCCAGAAGGAGGCCAATAGGGAATAAATGTGGCGCCTTCAATTTTTAATGAAAAGCTTAGGGCCGCTGTTGCATAATAGGCAACGGCCATGACTACTATTTTAAGACCCCACTGAAATTTTGAAGATGGTACGAAACTCATTGCATTAGCATGTCAATCGTACCTTAAAGATTGCGATAATAAATGGAATTGATTTGCAATACCCGGAATACTTCAATTCCCCACCAACACAAACGCACCCCAGTAATAAGGCTGCGGATATTTTTCACGCAATGAAAGTTGCGCCATGCGGAAAGCTTCGCGTGGAGTTTTGCCTCCGAGCCAGTTTTCATAGAATAGAGTCATCAGTTTTTGAGTAGCGTCATCGGAGACCGTCCACAAACTCATGAGTACTGATTTTGCACCGGCCACTTGAAAGGCGCGTTGCAAACCGTAAACTCCTTCGCCATTGGCAGTAACACCTAAACCTGTTTCGCAGGCAGACATCACTACCAAATCAGTTTGATCCAAATCAAGGTTCATGGCTTCGTAGGCGGTGAGGATGCCGTCTTCGCCTTCATTGTTTTCAATAGCACTTGTTGTAGTGAAAGCATTCTTTACCCCTGCAAATAACAGTCCCGATCTGAGCATCGGATTCTCCGCGATCTTTTTTGTCTCCATGCCGGCAAAGCCACGCCCCTTATCTTTTTGAACAGGTAAATCGGAAAGAAAAAATCCATGCGTTGCAATATGTAGTACTTGTGGGCTATTAAGCTTTTTTATTTCTGATTCGGTGGCCTCATCGAATAAGTACTCATGCATGACAATGTTATTCTTTTTAAGAAGAGCTTTGATGGTTTCTACTTCTGCCTTAGTACCTGGCAATTCATTGATGTTTTCGCCATTGAACATTCGTTGAGTACTTTCGGTTTTAATCTCAACAGTGTTCACTGGAGCAAAGTTAATTGATCGACTACTGTCTGATGAGCTGGCCTTTGAATTGTTGTAATTGGGGTAACCAAATAATGTGGCATCTCTAATTCTTGCTCTGGTTGCTTTGGCATTGGTAATAAGTTCTTTGGTTGATGTAACTATCTGCACTTCTATTTCATCAATCAGATATTTTTTGGTGGAAGGATTGTAAAGCGTGTTCAGGTTGACTTGATTGTAAACGCCATCAACAGAGAAATAGACTTTTTTGGCACCTTGTATTTTATCTGCAATGGGTTTCCAGTATTGAGCAAATGAGATCGTATCGAGCTGCTGTAATTTAACAGCGTTGCTGTAATAGCGAACAAATTTGTTTTCTAAATCGTCACCATTTTTGAGGAGGATCATTTCGGGATGTTCTTTTGTTTCAGGTGTAATCAGCAAGGCTACATAAATAGACCTCATTCTGTAACTTCTCCATTTGCCTTCCTTTTCCCACATCCATTTTTGCATACGGATGACTTCAATTGCCACCTCTCCCACTTGCAACCTATTTCTAACGTCCTCCCAGGTGTATTGAATTGCCTCATTGCGGGTTGAATAATTTTCAGATGAAAGACTTAATTTCTTTTCAGCTTCATTGGCTTCCTCCATTACTTTCTTTTCACTAAATCCCAATCTCTTTTTTTCTTCAGCCGACATTTTGTACAACTTTGAAAGCTGTTCCCTTTTTGACTTCCAGGCTTTGTACTGATCTATCAGTACTTGATTCTTACTTGTCATTATTCGTTGCCGTATCTTCTCTGAGCTATTGAAGAGGATACCCTTTGTTTGTAAGGTAAGATTGTAAAAGTAAGAAAGGAGGGCAGGGTTTTTCTTAGATCGTTCTACACAAAAGAGCTTAAAGGCAGTCAAGGGCTCTTTGTTTTCTTCATAGTAAAGTTTCTTTTCCTGATCAGAAAAAAGTGGAAAATACCTATTCATCTGATCCAATATCTTTGTGACCAATTCCAGATAGTAAGGCTCTGCTTTTTCATTTTCATTTTTCAAACTGTAATAGGATGCCAGATCATATACTGCACTTGAATACTTTGGATGACTTTTACCTAAAACCTTTCCAATAATTTCTTTGGCTTCTAAATAATAGGGTTCGGATAAACTATCCTTGCCAAGTATTTCGTATACACGCCCAAGGTCCAAAAGCGAAGAAGCATAGGCAGCGCTTTCTTTTCCCAACTTCTTCTCAACAATAGCCTTCGCTTGAAGGTAGAGGCTTTCCATCTTGATATAATTTCCTAAATCTGAATATATAGAAGCAAGGTTTGCCAGAACAATAGCATACAATGGATGGTCAATGCCTATTGTTTTTTCATAAATCGATTGGGCCTCCAGCAACTGTGCCTCTGCTTTTAGAAGCTGCTGACTGTTCTGATAAACGAGCGCAAGGTTATTTAATGTCAGTGCATAATCTGGATTCAACTTTCCCAACACTTTTGATCGAATTGTTTTTGTTTCCACAAACAAATCTTCAGCTTTCTGATAATTGCCCACCTCTAAGTAAAATGATCCCATGCTTTCCAGGGAAACAGCATAGTCTGGATGCTTTTTACCCAATACCTTTAATCTGATTTCAAGGGCTTCCTTTTTTAAAGATTCAGCCTTTTTGTAATCGCCCATTTGCACATAAATAGAGCTCAAGTTATCTATAGTCGTGGCATACATTGGATGTGCTTTTCCTACTAATTTTTCTATTATTTTTAATGCAGATAGAAATCGTTTTTGTGACTTCCGGAAATCTCCCAGCTCAAAGTATACGGAGGCGAGATTATTCAACCCAATTGCATAATCCATAGTTTCTTTTCCCGATGTCTTTTCCTTGATGAGTAAAGATTCAAGATAAATCGTTTCCGCATCCGAAAATCTTCCCAAATTATCATATAGTAAGGCTAGGTTGTTTAAAGTAACACTGTAGTCAGGATGCGTTTTACCTAAAACTTTGCCTTGAACTTCTTTGGCGTGTAGATACATCGGCTCGGCTTTGGCATAATTTCCCTTTTCAACATAAAGTTCAGCAAGGCTGTTAAGAGTATTAAGATAATCTGTACTTTCCTTGCCCTGTATGCGTTCCCAGATAGGAAGGGCTTCCAAAAACATTATTTCGGCATACTTGTACTTCCCTACATTACTATAATGCGAAGCGAGATTGTGTAGAGAGTAAGCGTATTCCGTGTTTTCTTTTCCGAACATTTTTTCACGAATACCAAGCGCTTCCAATAGCAAAACTTCAGCAGCCTTGAAATTTCCAATGTCTTCAAATAACAAACCAAGATTGTCTACCGATGTTGCATAGTCTGCATTTTGCTTACCTGATATTTTTTCACGCAGATCTTTCTTTTCAATATACAATGACTTTGCCTTTTCATAGTTCCCCTGGCGATGATAAAGCATTGCCAGATCATTTATACAATTGAGGTAATCATCATTTTCTTTTCCTTTCTTTTTGAGGCATATCTCTTTTGCTTTCAATAAAAATGGCAGTGCCTTGTCCAGTTTGCCTCTATCCCTGTAATAAATTCCTTTGTCGCTCATCAAAGATGCCATATCCTTCGAGCCGTCTTCGAAATAATGAGTGATGGGCTTTGATATATCAAGTTCAATTTCGGGTTTATCAGAAAGAAAAGTGGCCGTTCTTTTAATTTTACCATTTTTAAAGTAGTCGTGTACTTCGTTCACGGGGAGATCGTCTTTGTACTCTAAGAGTCTGTAATAAACCGTGCTATCGGTGGTCGTTACCTTTTCCCACTCCTTATCAAACAAAATAGTCCATTTACCTTGCCGCAAGTTTTGTGCATCTGTATAATTTGGATTGGTGGGAATTTGGGAATTTGAAAGTGTTGGCAAAAAGAATATAGTAACAAAAAAGAGCCAATCGATGAGCCTCATAGATAGTAAGGTATAAACTTAATTTAACAAATTTTAGCAACTCTAATGGGTGATGCGCCTTCAATTCCCCACCAACACAAACGCTCCCCAGTAATAAGGCTGCGGATATTTTTCACGCAATGAAAGTTGCGCCAATGAGGCGGTGTAACCGAAGTCAGTACTAATATTACTAAACTTATTGCATTGATCTATGAAGGAATGCCCAAGAGTGAATTGGAGGAGCTATTTTTTAGTATTCACCCACACCCAATATACTTTGAGTATAGAGAACACGCTCACTATTAAGTAGCCAATACAGAGAATCAAATAGGATGCTATGATCCAGAAAGTATATTCAGTAATAAAATCAATGGGCAAGAGGAATCCCAACATTAACAACAGAGGGGCTATCAAATCCGGTTTTCTTTCAACACCATCGATTAAATGCCCTTGCATTATCCGGCCTATATATAGACTGGCATACAGCGTCAGGATCACAAACATTTCAATGTTGCTAAAATGCCCAACGCAAAGTGCAGTCATCACCACGAGTAACACAATAAATAACCAAAAACCATATTTCACTTCCGGTGTTCGCTTCCAGGTAGTAAAGAATGTAATGAATGCTCCTGCTGCAGATACGAGCATGAGTAATTCATACCCCGAGCATCCCAGAAATATTTTAATCAGCAAGGCATCATTGATTTTTTCAATGCAGGAAAGTGAAATGGCAGCAACGGCAACCAACACACCTTCGAGTGAGCCCATTTTTTCAAACGTGAGCCATCCGGTTTTAAATTGCTCATAGAAAACCGAGAGGTGTGCCAAGTATGAAGCAACTATAACCAGGGCGATGATGAAGGGGTTCGTCACTTGAAAAATGAACAGCATCGTAAAAACAATAATTCCATTGTTGAAAGCGTCCAGATAGTGATCGCAAAATTCTCCCAAGGCGGAGCCGGTCCTTGTTCGCTTTGCCTGCATTCCATCAAGGTGATCGCCAATTAAATAAATAAGCAGACATAAGGCGACAGTCAGGCGGGTGAAGGTATCGATGACAGGCCCTGAGTGGAGCGCAAGATAAAGAGCGAGATAAACAAATCCGTTTGAAAGGATGGTAATGATATTGGCCGGAATACCCCATGAAATAAAACGGATCAGCGGGGTAACAATCCATTGTTTAAAGATTGGAGTTACAATTGACTTATCGTTACATCGATATTGATAAGGCCTCATGCGTATATCTTTCAGAGCGATTTGTCTTCAGTTATTGTTTTTTTATTCTATGCATCATGAAGTTCAGAAAGAAGCACAGCAATTAATCTACGGTTAGTTTGTTTCCCACCAGTCGATTGTTGTACTGTTGAATGATGGCCTTCAACTGCGTTTCCATTTCGGTCGCAACATCTCCTTTTTGACTCAACAGATTTTCTTTAAAGTAGGTATCGGTAGTAAAATTATATAACCCAAGTGTTTTCTTGCCATCGAAGCTGAGCGCATATTGGTCCCGATAAAAGTAGTAAGCATCGCGATAATTAAAAGCTACCGGTTTGCTTTTTTCACGGAAGAGGTCGCGACCAAAAGCTACGTAAGGCTTATCGTAATGGAGATAGCCAAGTACGGTGGGCATGATATCAATTTGTTGAGCAATCTCATGTCTGTATTCAGCCAGGCTATTATCCGGTTTGAAAAAGATAATCGGAACAGCATACAATCCTGCATTAGCGTGGGACTCTTCAAAGATAACTTCTGAGGAGGCATGATCGGCTGTGAATACAAACAGTGTATTCTTGTACCACGGTTCCTTCGAGATTTTCTTAAATAATTCCCGCAGCGAATAGTCGGTGTACTCAATGCATTTTAATATGGACAAGTCGCCTCCTTTAAACTTTCCCTCAAATTCTTTAGGCACAACAAATGGATGATGTGAACTGACGGTGAATAGGGTGGAAAAAAATGGTTGTGGAAATTCATTCAACTTATCAGCAAAGAAGGGAAGAAATTTATGATCCCATATTCCCCAAATACCATCTGAGTCTTCACTTTTTCCATACTCATCTAATCCAAAATAGTTATCGTAGCCGGCCATTTTAGTGAAGGCGGTGTAGCCCATGGCTCCATTGGGGTGGCCAATAAAAAAGGAAGTGTGGTAACCTTTTACTTTTAATAGACTAGCCAGACTATTGAATTTATTGTTGGAGTAGGGGGTAAGGACAAAGGGCACTTGGAAAGTAGGTAGGCTGGCGGTAACAGATGGCGGCCCATCAATGGACTTACGACCGTTGGCAAATGAATACTCAAATGTTTTGCTGTGTTGAATGAGGGAATCCAAAAAAGGGGTGTACCCCTGATAATCCTTCTTACCGGTTGTGAGCGATTTCATGAATTCTCTGGAAAAACTCTCGAGCAAAATCACTACTACATTGTCTGCCTTGAACGGTATACTATCTTTTAATTGATGTACGGGGTTGAAAAAGGCAGCAGCTTTTTCTTCGCTTTCAAAATAATTTACTTTTTGAATTTTGGTTTTGCCAATCGACCTAAAAATGGAAAAGGGAGTGTTGAGCACAATATTTGTTTCGGCCGGATGAGTTACATATTCACCTGCATTGCTTAACGTGATCGGTCGGGTACTGTATTTAAATCCACCGCGAGCGCCCCCAATGAAGAGTCCAACGACAATCGGAAAAGCCAACACGCCAAATGAATAATAGGCAACTCTGTTTTGAATCATGGGCCCCTCTACGTTGATTCGATTATACAAAATGACCATGAGGGTGGCGATGGCCACAAAAAAAAGTGTCACATACCAATAATCAAACAAGAAACGGAAGAACACGCCCCCGCCCGGGCCGTCTTCAAATTCCAGAAAGAAATCGGCCGTGGTTCTGCGCAACGTAAATTTGTAATAGATGAAATCTGCCAGGTTGGCAATAATCGCTATGCTATTCACCAAAAAGAAGATGTATTTGATCGCGGTTTGATATCCTTTGTTGAACCGAAAATCAAACGGCAACATCATGAGCAATATCACTAATGAATTGATGTACAATACAGCCGTCAGGTCAAACCTTAATCCGCCCATCAGGATTCTTAAAAAGTTGGCAAAGGTCATCTCCGGGAAAAATTCTGTGTTGTAGAGATAAAAGCCTATACGGCAAAGGGAGAATAGAAACATGGCCAATAACAAGCGAAGGACTAGGGCCCAGTAGATATTTCCTTTGAGTTTAAGATTTTTATAGATGGTACGCATGATCATGTAAGAGAAAACGAATAGATTTAATCTGCAAAGTTAATAATTTATGTAACTCGTGTGGGCTGGTCAGTTATTTTATCAGCGGGAATAGAAGATGAATGAGGGATGATAGAATGCTAAACCCTGACAATGAAAATCACCAACTTGGTGTTCTTCTCTAACGAGGAAGTCGTTGATTTTCATTCGTCAACCTTGCATTTGATTTTCTATTGCATGGTTCGGGTTAAATTATTACCTACCTTCATTTATTAATTACTCACTATGAAAAGGACTTTATTCTTATTTCTTCTCGCGCTATCTTGCTTGCCGGCACATAGCCAAGACTTTAGTTTGTGGAATCCGGAAATTCTAACCCGTGCCAACACCGGTGTTTCCGCAGCCTATCTGACAGACGAAGAGAAAAAAGTATTAATGCTGGTGAATCTTGCCCGTCTGGATGGGAAAGCTTTTATTAAAAATGTGCTTGATCCTTTCGTGGAGGAAACGCAGCCAGACAATAACAGTTACCTGAAAAGTCTTTACGCTGATTTGCGGACCACTTCCGGCTTAGAGGCACTTGCACCGCACGAGAAGCTAAGCGAAGGTTCGGCCTATCATGCCAATGATATGGGAAAGAAAGGCGATACGGGTCACGATTCATCCGATGGCACAGATTGTTTTGTTCGAATCAAGCGTTTTTATAAAGGCGGATATATGGCTGAGAATTGTTCCTATGGGTATGGCGATGCCTTGAATATTGTGATGCAATTACTGATTGATGATGGAGTGTCCTCCAAAGGACATCGCTATAATATTCTGGGCAAGCCCTATAAGCAAATTGGTATCAGTATCCGACCACACAAGGTTTATAATTATAATTGTGTGATGGATTTTTCAGACTAACAACAGCGAAAAAATTAAACTATTTTACTTAACGTCAATATTATGAGATCAAAATTATTTTCATTTATACTCATTGCGGTAGCAAGCGTATCTTTATTTTTTGCACTCTATACCTACAGTAAAGCCAGTTCATTAGGACAAGAAACGACTGTTTGGAAAACCAAATACGAAGAAGCGCTCATCGATATGGAGGAAGCCAATAAGCGGATAGAATTGATGAAGGAAGATCTTGAAAGAGCATTAAAAGATTCTGAAATGCATCGTGCCCGTGCAGAGACGGCCCTGCTCCAATTGCAAAAGAAGAAATGACGCTGAAATAATAGCTGTAGACTGCGGGTACGATTAATTTAGCACGTAGACCGAAGTTTGGCTTTTCATGTGGAATCGATTTTTTGCCACTCCTTTTTCTTTCATGAAATGAAGAACGATGGCATCCGAGTATTCCCGCTTGCAAGCAAAACATTTAAGGACTTTAGTCTCTTTATTGGCTTTCAGTAGGCTGGTCAACGTAGCTTTATCTCTTGCACCGATCTCAGAAGTGGGCTTGATGAGTTTTTCGATTTCTGCAATAAGGGCATTGATTTCTGTGATTTCTGGAGCGGATAACATGGGGATAGAAAATTTGTAAGTGAACTGCAAAAGTAGCCCATTTCAATACAGTTCCAACTTCTTTTGTCATGGAATGATTTTATTATTCATTTCTACTATATAGATTGAGAAGTCGCTGTAGCGATTTGTCAAAAAGTTTCCAAGGGTTACTCCAGCATGTAAAATGAAGCATCAACTTTCCAAATCAACATTCATGTATGGGTGTCAGTGCACGAAGCGATTATTCCTACACAAGTTTAAATCGAGCGTGCGCAATCCACAGGACGAAATGCAACAAGCTGTTTTTGATGCAGGTACTAATGTGGGTGTGCTGGCGCGTGAGTTATTTAAAGGAGGCGTAGATGCTTCTCCGCCCAATCCTTTTTCTTATCATATTTCTGTAGCCAAAACAAAAGCACTGATTGAGCGTGGGGTGCCCGTGATCTATGAAGCAGCCTTTCAGTTCGAAGGCGTACTGTGTGCATTGGATATTTTGGTAAAACACGGGAATGACTGGCATGCCTTTGAAGTCAAGAGCACAACCTCTGTGAAGGATCAGCATCAACAAGACGCTGCCTTACAATACTATGTGGTCAGTCATTGTGGAATACACATACAAGATATTTCAATCATTTATTTGAATAACCAGTATGTACGAAGCGGACGCTTAGCAATTCATCAATTATTTACTGTTCAGTCTGTTTTGGAAGAAGCGATGGCGCGTCAAGAGTTTATAACAACCAAGGCACTCGAACTAAAAAAATTACTACTCGAGGCAACAGAACCTAGTATAGAAATTGGTCTGCATTGTTTTGATCCATACGAATGTGATTTTACGAATCATTGCTGGATGCACATGCCGAAGGAAAATTCTGTTTTTGATTTGGGAAGTAGTTCCGGTTGGAAACTTTTAGCGCAAGGATATCATGCATTGGATCAAATCCCTCAAGGATATGTGTTGAATAATAAAGCAACCCAGCAACTGGAACATCACCGATCCGGCAGCACGCATATTGATAAAGGGGAATTAAAGACGTTTTTGGATTCCGTTACTTTCCCGGTTTATTTTTTTGATTTTGAAACCATCATGCCAGGAATACCGGAATTTGAGCAAAGCAGACCATACCAAAAAATCCCCTTTCAGTTTTCATTGCATGTACTGCGGCATCGACAAGCCACGTTATCACATCACGAATTCCTAGGAGATGGTATCAGTGATCCCCGGCCAACATTGATTGAAGCCATGATTCAACTTCTTGGAAAATCAGGAAGCATTGTTTGTTACAATATGAGTTTTGAAAAAACATGTATAAAAGAATTAGCAGAAGCTTTTCCTCTCTATGCAACAGAACTGCTCGCGATCAACGATCGAATCATTGATCTCATGCTGCCCTTTCAACACCGATGGTACTATCACCCGAATTTTAAAGGTAGTTACTCCATCAAAGCAGTGTTGCCGGTGATGGTACCGGCATTGCATTATAATCAATTAGAAATTCAAGAAGGAACTATGGCCAGTTTGGTGTACTCTCAATTGAAACTGCAGGATGAAGAAATTAAATCCAACCAACGAGCGCAACTGTTGGCTTATTGCAAGATGGATACACTGGCGATGGTGAAAATCTTGGAGCAATTGGAATTTGAACTCAACAAAAATTCAAACTAATTCAGCCCGCCTCGTAGGATCAAAGCGGAAATTAGTCAATCCTACTTCCTGAGATTTAATTTTTAAACCTGAATTTAAAAAACAGCAGTGTGGAGGCGAGCAGTAAGGTGAGTAAATTTGCTGCGATCACCGGAATATCACGTACCATAATACCATAGGCCAACCACATTGCTACGCCTACGCAAAACAAAGAAAACATTCCGAGCGATAAATCTTTAGCAGAACGGCTCTTCCAGGTTTTGAGCACTTGAGGAAGAAATGCAATGGTAGTAAATGCGCCAGCCGTAAGGCCTAGTAATTGTGTTGTGTTCATTTTGAAAACTGAAATATTTTAAACTACCGCAAAAGTAAACGATCGACCATTGAAGTATGCTAAGATGTATTATTTTCAAATTCTTTATCAATTAAATCGATTGCGGAACTTTTTTCTCTCTACTCAAGCTTTGAAAAACCGCAGTTTAATGATGTGGCTGATACACCAATGTGAGTTATGCTGGGCACTGGATTTACATGCACGATGGATTCGTCAAGTAGAAAATAAATTGCTATGGAAATTTTTTTCTCATTCTCTCTAACTCAAAACCTTGCAGACTAGATTTTAATTGCTACAGATTTACAAATAAACTCAGCCATTTTTTCTGCACTTGATATGGAATGAATTTCTTGAATTGCCTTTAAATAATAGGCAGAATAATATGATTTATCGGGATTTGCCTGATTTGCTTTCCACATGGGTACGCATAAGAGCAAATGAAACTGGTGATCACGTACATCAAAGACAAGGATGAGTGTGACATCCTCTTTTATTTCAGCATCCAATAATAGAAAAACAGGAAAGTCCAGGAGCTTCTCTTCTCGCAACTCGGGAATTAAATTTGAATCGAAGTATTCATACTTTACAAGAGAAGTTTCTATAGTGCGTTGTCTTAAGAATATTTGAACTTTTGAAAGCTGATCAAACATCACATGATAGGGAATGCTTGCAGGAGAAAATGTCCGGATGGGTTCCCACTGTTGTGAAGTAAGCGACAGATATTGAAGTGCCTCCTGGCCCATTTTCAATTTATAATCAAAGAAGGAATAACCAGGAACAAAATAACCGGGATAAAAATATTGCAACTTGAGATCTTTGCAATACTTCATTTTTTGATAAATTAAATATTTTCCCAGACTATACTTTTTATAAATGGGATCATACACTGATGTTATTCCGGCAGCGCTTGTCTTACCAAGGTCAAAGAACCCAATAGCGATGAGCTGGTCACCATGATGAATGGTTATTTCATAGGTATGATATATAAAATGAACCTCTTTATTTCCATAGAGCAATTGTTGTAATGATTCAGATGGACGAAAGGGAACAACTTGGCGATACCGTTCATACAACTCTTCTTTTTCAGCTGTAAGTAATGCCGGTTGGATGGAAGTGCGGAAGACTGAATTCTGTTTAAATAATTTGGTTTGTGTACGATCATCCAAATATTCATCTAGTGATATCCGCAACCAAATAGTACTGTACATTTCGCTCTTGAAATGAATGAAGTTGGTGGTAAAGATGGATTGCCCCATTCTATACCAGCCTTGTGCCAGATAATGGTCTAGTTCAGTGGGTGTTAATTCATCAGGGCTGTGTACTTGAGCAAACATCAAGAGTAATATAATTTTCTTCTGCTGATTGACGCTTCATCGAAAGAGAAAACAATAGTCATTAATCTCCTGAAATGTAGATGTGGTGTACCCACTAAAGCCCATTGATCCATTTCACAATACCATACCCTGCAATACTGACTAAGGAAGTTAACACAGCCCCCCAGGCTAAGTCAATAAATACAATGGGAAGTGGCCAGTTTTTTAAAGTAGCCAGGTTGGTGAGGTCATAAGTTGCATAGGTAATGAAGCCAAAAAAAGCGCCTAGTACCAATGCAGAAGTAATTGAATTCTTTTCTACGGCAGGAAGAATTACGAATACAAAAATGCCAATGATAAAGAGTAGGTAAAAAATAATGGCTGCCGCCCAGTTTACCTGATCAGATAAAAACCCACCCAGGTATTTTTGATATAACCCCTTTGCAAGGAATCCAAGCCAGACCATGTCGATGGCAAAAAAAACGAGTGTGGTTAATAGATAACTGACAAGTAGTTTGGGAAAGGGCATATAACGTAATCAGTTAAAATGTTTATACAAAGATACAGTTCGCTTCTAATATTTAGTATTCAACGATAGCTTCCTTCTATACAGCTCTTGCTGCAATTGTCATCTCAAAGATGAGGTGAGGCAAGATAGCGTATGGAGGTGGTTGAAAAGGGAGTGAATATGGTTGAATGGGTTAGCGGGAAAGCTTTAAGCATGGTTTTAACTTTAGAACAGGCTGATCCGGTATGTGTATTGACTGATATTGTTACCGAAGACGTTAACTTTAACCCTATATGCGCAGTTGGACAGTAGTAATATCTTGGGTGGTTGCTTTGCTAGCAATGGTCATTTTTTCGTGTGAGAGAAAAGGATCAAGAACTGTTGCAGTAAAGGAATCTTCTAAAATAATTAAAAGCGTCATGGAATCTTTTCATGACCCGATTGAGCAGGAAGGAATCATATCGTATCGTCCTGAAATAACTGTGGATTCATTTATTCTTCAAACTAATTATAATCAGAATGGAGAACTGATAGAGAGAAGTAAGTTTAATTCAAGAGGAAGTTTAGTAGGCAAAGAGATCTTAACGTATGATCAAAACAATAACAATACGGAAAAACGCGTATATGAATTTAATAAGATAACAAACAGGACCACTACGATTTTCAACGCGTTGAATCAAATTGTTGAAAATAAGGAGTATGATGCGGATGGGAAAGCGACTAAGAAAGTGATGGTTCAACAAAATAACGATGGCAGTCAACTGGCTTCATATTACAGATTAGCGAATGGCGTATTGGTTAAGACTTCCGAAAAGAAGTTTGATGTGAATCAGAATAACGTAGAAACCAGGAATTTCTCCCATGAGAAGTTAATGAGTATGGAGTTGAATCAATATGATGATCAAAAGAATCGAATTGAACACATTCAATATAACCCAATCAGGAATGAAAAAAAGATTACCCATTTTAAATATGACAAACACAATAATATTATTGAAAGAATTGTTTTAAATAACAGTTCCATCATAGTGTCAAAATCAAGTTTTATCTATGATGCTAAGAATAATTTAGTGAGATGTTATTTCTTTGGTATTGGAGGTGAATTGAAGCAGTATACCGAACATCATTACGAGTATGATGAAGCCGGTAATTGGATCAAAAAGATTACGATGATTAATCGAAAACCCGTATCCGTTGTACTTCATCGCATCGAGTATTTTTAGGTTTTTACTTGCAAGCACTTACCGGTATCATCTTACTTTAGTTTGTCATAAGCTATAAATAGAAGGGCACATCATCTGCGAATCAAATGTTCTATTTTCCTGAAGTTGCTTTGACGATCCAGTTATTTTACGCTAGCCAACCATTGGCCGTTGATTTTCTGGAGAACCAAATAAGGAATGCGCCAATGGTAAAAACCAGTATCGGCATAGCCATGCCACCAGGCCCATAGACCTCCATAGCCTTGCTCATAAAAATGTTGTAATACATTTGAACAACGATACCTACAAAAGCAACAATGAAAACCGGAGTTGCTAATTTCTTTCTCAGTAATAGCAGAATGCCTCCTAACGTGCTACCCCAAACTGCTATTGCAAAAGCGCTGATGGACCAGGCGGGCACAGACTCGATAAGAAGCCTTTCATTTTCAGGTAGTGCTTGAAGTGCTTCAGGGCTCATCGTGACTTGCGCTAAGTAGGCCATTACGCCCATCAAGTTCCAAACAAGTGCTATGGCGCTGACAACCCAGAACCAGGTAGCGGGTTTATTGGTAGTAGTCATATTGTAGGGGGTTTAAGGAATAGTAAGTTGCAAAACCCGACTTGGAATGGCTACTATTTTGTTACGAACGGTTAATACAAGCAGTTGAATTGTTTATTCTTCTTGAATATGGTTTCAGGTTAAGCTAACGATGAATAGTGCAGCTCATCGCCTAAAGAGCCAAAGCCGGGTGACCATCCAAGTAAATTGTCAATTCATGGCAACAAACAAATTTATTTATGAAAAAGAATCAATTACAAATTATAACCGGCATAGCCCTTTTATTTTTTATTCAACTTGGGTGCGATAAGTCCGAGGCTCCGGTAAAACCAAAACCGGATGGAGCCGCACTTCAGGCTCTGACGTCAACAAACATTCAAACACAAACGCAGCGGTTCGTGTTAGATGCGACTACGGGTGGTAGCATAAAAGGAAGTAAGGGGGCAATCCTTCAATTTCCAGCCAATGGATTGTTAACCACCGCGGGTGTTGCGGTAAGTGGAAATGTAGATATTGAATTTATTGAAATCTATTCCCGATCGTCTATGTTGCTCGCACAAAAACCTTCTGTTGGAAAAAGAAGTGATGGGAATAAGGAAATGCTTGTTTCCGGTGGAGAATTTTATGTCAACGTAACCAAAGACGGTAGCGCATTAAAACCAAACGGAGGCTATAGCATCATTGTGCCTACAAGCAATACTGGGGCATCAACTGCGGGGATGAATTTGTTCAATGGTGTGGAAGATTGTGTTGACAATGTTTGTAACCTAGTGTGGCAAGAACAAGACGCAACCAGAGGAATCGAGGTGGGCCAATTTCAGAATGTGGGGGGTGTTTATTCAGCTTACTATGCCTTTCAAAATAAATTTGGTTGGACAAACATCGATCGTTGGTACAGTGACCCACGTCCTAAATCAACCATTTTTGTGGAAGTGCCCGAAGGGTACAATAATTCTAACTGTGCTGTATTTATTGCCTATAGTGGTGTGCCGCCCGCCCTTGGTCGTTTTGACAAATTTGATGACAAAACGAGGAGATTTACAGAGCACTATGGGTTGATTCCGATTGGACTGAATGTCCACATTATCCTCGTCAGCATGGCGGAAAATAAAATATCCTACGCTATAAAAAATGTAACCATCACAGAAAACCAAGTGGTAGTTATCAATGAAGTGAAAACGGTTACCGAAGAGGAACTTATTAAGTTGATCAATGTCCTCTCATAAAAGTCACTTACTATTTATTGAAAGGTTCCAAGTTGAGAATGGAAGAGCGAGCTTTGGCTCGCTCTTTTCCAGTTTCTTTAGCTCTTATCGTTGACTTGAATGAAAATCGTTAGGGCTATTCTTTTAGCCTTTGATCAGGTGTTATTTTTATCTGGTATTCATTGGGTGGCATGGCACTCATCAAATTCTTTACAAAATAGTCCCACCGTCTTCGCATCATATAGTAACTGTCTGCACCATATCCGTGACGCGCATTAGGAAATACGAGCAGATCAAAATCCTTGTTTGCTTTGATTAATGCATCTGCAACTAAATACGTATTGTAAGGTGGCACATTGTCATCCATGCCGCCATGTGCCAGCAGTAATTTGCCTTTTAGATTTTTGGCAAGTTGTTGATTGGCTTGTGGCTCGTAGTTTGAGATACCTTTGTCGTTCTTCGTTTCCAATCCAATGTAGCGTTCACCCCAGTCGTCCTCGTAGTTTCGGTTATCGTGATTTCCGGATTCAGAAATTCCTACTTTGAAAAAATCAGGAAATTGAAACATCGCAGCCGCAGTCGCATAGCCCCCACCGGAATGACCCCAGATACCCACACGATCTAAATCCAAATAAGAATATTTTGCCTGTAATTGCTTTAGTCCGGCCATTTGGTCAGGCAACGTGTTTTCACTCATCTTCCCATAGCAGGCATCATGAAAAGATTTTGATCTATCGGGATTGCAACTGCCTTCCAACGCCACTACCACAAACCCTAACTCTGCCAACGATTGATGGTCATTGCGGGCTGCTAAAAAATTCCAGGATCCTACGCTTCCTCCTTGTGGGCCTGGATAAATGTAAATGATCACCGGATACTTTTCATTCGCATTCAGTTTCTTCGGTGTATGCATGACACCGTATAAATCCCACTTGTTATCAGCTGACTTGACAGTAAATGGCGTTGCTGGTTTCCAACCGGTTGCTGTTAAGCGAGAGATATCGGTCTTTTCTAAGGTAGCTATCAATTTACCTTTCAGGTCGCGCACTTCACTTATCGGTGGCACGTTAGGTTGTGAATAGGTGTCGGTAAAATATTTTCCATCAGCAGAAAAGCGGACGGTATGATTTCCATCGGCCGGAGTCAGCAATGTTAAATTTTTGCCACTAAAATCAATTCGATACAAATGACTGGAATAGGGATTGCGACCCGCTTCTCGTCCATTGGCTTCGAAGTAAATAATCCTATTCACTTTGTCAATTTTTGAAAGCCGAGTCACTACAAAGTTGCCAGAGGTAATTTGGTTTTTGATCTTTCCAGTAAGGGCATCATACAAATACAAATGCCCCCAATCGCTTCTTTCGGAGTACCACATGATCTCATTGGTCTTGGAAAAGTACCTCCAGTTAATAGTGCCTTGACCTGATTCATATTGAGTAGCCACCTTTTCTTCAAAGATATCTCGCACTTCACCGGTCTCTGTATTTGCGATACGGATATTTTCTTGTTTATGATCTCGACTAGTAGATACGAACATAAGTTGTTTGCTGTCTTCGCTCCATTCATTATCATCAAAGCCACCTTCGCAAGAAATGTCATCACATAGCGTGCTTCGCCTAGCATCGGGCGCAAGCTTTAATCGAATGATGGATGGAGCACTACTCACATCAATAATGACGCGGTGTATTCTGATAATGTCGGCATCACCGGGCAATGGGTATTTCCATTCTTCAAGATCTGGCGAACCGACTGTTGTTTTCACCACATACATATTTTTGATATGACGTTGATCTTGCTGAAACGTAGCTATTTTTTTTGAGTCGGGCGACCAACTCAAAATAGCTTTATCGGTATGTTTCCAACCGGCATTGTCGGTAGCGTAACCAAAATCTTTTACGCCATCAGTAGTCAATGCAGTTTCTGTACCCGTTGTTAAATCCCTTATCCATAAATTCCAATTGCGTATGAAGGCGACACGTTTGCCATCGGGGGAGAGTATTTCGGTAGACTTTATATCAGGCCCTTTTGCCTCAACCGGCAATGCCGCAGTTAATTCTTTTTTAGTATTGAAAATGATTTTCTTTCCATCAGCTGGATTAAATAAAACATACTGCGATTTATTTTCGGTAAGACTTCGATACCATATTCGCCCATCAGGGGTCCATTGCGGTTGGATCATGTTGTCAATGAGTTTATTCACATTGCCACCTAGCATTTCCGCTGCTTGATTGTACTCGGTTGAAGTTAACACTCTTGCAGCCTGACCCCATGTTGTATAGGAAATGACGCTGAGTGTAGCAATAAGAACGAATCGATAAACATTTTTCATATCATGAAATTTAACTCGTTAAAGTTAACATAAATAACAACCCGCACGAGAATGTAGAACAAAACTTTATAGGCGGTTTGTTACATAAGAGATAAGAAAAAACCCATCAACGTCCTTGATAATCCAGAAATAGTAACCAATAGAAAAAAAATATATTTTGTGTAAAGTGAAGTTACTTTTAAGATTACTTCGTCATTAAAAAGCATGGAAAATTTGCAGATCGTTATTATCTCAGTTTTTGTATTGGGTATCATTACTTTGTTTGCTCTTTTTGTAACAATCAAGCAGGGCTACATAGGAGTAATTACCGTTTTTGGAAAGTTTCGAAGAATTCTGCGACCCGGACTTAATCTACGTATTCCATTTATCGAAAATATTCATTCGAAGGTTTCCGTTCAGAACCAGTCGGTTGAACTCAGTTTTCAGGCCACGACATTAGATCAGGCAAACGTAAACTTTAAAGCAATGTTGCTTTTCTCTGTATTGGATCAGAAAGAAGAAACGATAAAAAATGTAGCGTTTAAGTTCATGGATGAGGAAAGTTTCATGACTGCTTTGACACGTACGATTGAAGGATCGATCCGAAGTTTTGTGGCCACTAAAAAACAGTCAGAGGTATTATCGCTTCGCACGGAGATTGTGCAGGAGGTAAAAAAGCAACTAGATCAGACACTCGAAGGCTGGGGCTATCATCTGATTGATCTTCAATTGAACGATATAGCTTTTGATGACACCATTATGCAATCTATGGCGAAGGTTGTGGCTTCCCATAATTTACGGGCGGCAGCTGAAAACGAAGGACAAGCTTTATTGATTACTAAAACAAAAGGAGCGGAAGCGGAAGGTAACGCCATTAAGATTGCTGCTGAAGCCGAAAAAGTCGCTTCACAATTACGTGGACAGGGCGTGGCACTGTTTCGAGAAGAAGTGGCGAAAGGAATGTCGCAAGCAGCCAAAGAAATTCAACACGCCAATTTGGATGCTTCTTTTATCTTGTTCTCCATGTGGACAGAATCGATCCGGCATTTTGCGGAACATGGAAAAGGAAATACCATTTTTCTCGATGGATCAGCTGAAAACATGCAACGTACGTTGCAACAGCTTGTATCAATAAGTAAAGGTGCCTCACTGCAACCCGGCAAGGAAAATAAATAGTTTCTTTACATCGCAGAGTCTCAAAGGCTCTGCGATTATTTTTTTTGAATTTACCTTCCCTTTACCTTCAATTCAAAAACATCAGGCCTTGCATAATGTCCGATCACGTCAAAATCCATTTTGGCTTTGATGATTTCTCGATGATCAATTTCTGCCGTTAGGATTCCTTCCTGATCGTACAGAGGACCTGCAATTCTTTTGCCCATTGGAGAAATAATACAACTTCCTCCACTGCTAGGCAAAGAGGGATGAGTACTTGACAACTTGGATTTTAGTTCTTCCGGATAATGTTCACTCGTCAGGATTTGATTGCACCCTAGTACAAAACATCTTCCTTCACAGGCTATATGTTCGAGAGAAGATTGCCATGTTCCCCGACAATCTGCTGTTGGCGCCACATAAATTTCAATACCTTGTTGATACAGTGCAGTGCGCGCCAATGGCATATAATTTTCCCAACATATTAATCCGCCTAATTTTCCTAAGGCGGTATCCAACACATTTAAATCACTACCATCTCCTTCACCCCAAAGAATTCGTTCAGCGGCAGTGGGCTTTAGTTTT
This sequence comes from Cyclobacteriaceae bacterium, assembly GCA_031430395.1. Lineage (GTDB taxonomy): Bacteria > Bacteroidota > Bacteroidia > Cytophagales > Cyclobacteriaceae > ELB16-189. The sequence goes on along the minus strand of JANPBK010000224.1, from coordinate 12,766 downwards.
CGGTGTTTGTGAATGAGATTTCCTTCTGGAGAAAAATAAAGCAAAGTGCAATACAACGTATCGCTGATTTGGTCTTTCTCGGTTACGCCAATCACTACATACGCGTTTGCTTCTTTTGCTGCGCGCGCCAATAAATCTGTTTCTGGTCCGGGCACCACGATCGAGTTTTCCCAATACTGTAAGAACATTTCTCTTCCTTCGGCAGTGCGACCCCCTACCGTTGTACCAAAAATCAAACCTCTGGGGTAGCCGGGAATGAATACTTCCGGAAAAAGAATGAGTGACGCTTTTTCCTTCGAGGCTTGAACGATCAGGCTTTGAATTTTATCAACGGTTTTAGCTTTGTTGAAAAAAACAGGTGCCGCCTGTACGACAGCTGCAATAAATGGATGAGGAGTTTCCATGAAAGAAATTTAGATGAACTAAAAGTAGTGATTCACAGACGATGTTAGATACTTGGATTGATTTTATTCGCTAATAAGTAAATCAAGGGCAACTCAAAAGTTTCCTAAACGATGATAATTTCACTTACTTTTGAGATGGGATCTGTACTCACACGTTAATTTCGCACGTCAAATTAATAGAACCAATGAAAAACCAACTAGCAACGCTCAGTATAATCCTGCTTCTTCAGGCATGTAGTGATTCAGATAAAATCGCAAATAACCAGAATGAATCTCCCATTGAGATTGAATCAGCATTTACTACTGACGGAAAACAGGTGACTATTTATACTACGGCCAGTGAAACAAAAGATAGATTGGCTATCACCGATACAGTATTATTTACACCTGCTCAGCAACCACGAGAATCTGAGGTTTCAGTTTTTGTGAATCCGGAAAAAACGTTTCAAAGCTTTATTGGAATTGGGGGTGCGATTACAGACGCAGCCTCTGAAGTTTTTGCAAAACTTCCTCCAGAAAAGCAACGTGAGCTTTTGCGTGCCTATTATGATCAGGAAAAAGGTATTGGATATTCATTGGCTCGTACCACGATACATAGTTCCGACTTCAGCAGCGGTAGCTACACCTATGTTTCCGATAATAGTAAGGAACTTACCTCTTTCAATATCGATCATGATCGGAAGTATCGGATACCCCTAATCAAAAGTGCAATAACATCTGCGGGAGGAAAACTCTTGTTGTATGCAAGCCCCTGGAGCCCGCCTGCCTTTATGAAGGACAATAATAATTTGTTGAATGGCGGGAAACTTTTGCCTGACTACCATCAAGCATGGGCTGCGTACTTTACAAAATTTATCAAAGCCTATGAAAGCGAAGGCATGCCCATTTGGGGCGTGACCATTCAAAATGAGCCAATGGCCATTCAACGGTGGGAGTCATGCATTTATACCGCAGAAGAAGAAAGGGATTTCCTTAAAAAATATTTAGGCCCTACTATGCAAGCAGCGGGATTGGGTGATAAAAAAATTGTGGTATGGGATCATAATCGCGATTTGATAAACCATCGGGCCAATGTTATTTTCGATGATGCGGAGGCATCCAAGTATGCGTGGGGAATTGGGTTTCATTGGTATGAAACCTGGGCCGGAGGAGCCCCCATGTTTTCAAATCTGGCGGATATCAATGAATCCTATCCCGACAAAAATATATTATTTACCGAGGGGTGTGTAGAAAAATTTGATGCAAAAAAATATCAGCACTGGCCAAACGCGGAACGATATGGCAGATCTCTGATCAATGATTTTAATCAGGGTACAGTTGGGTGGACGGATTGGAATATTTTGTTAGATCAAACAGGCGGCCCCAATCACGTTGGTAATTTTTGTTTTGCACCTGTCCATGCAGACCTTACTAAAGGTGAATTAATTTATACTCCTTCGTTTTACTACATTGGTCACTTCTCAAAGTTTATTCGCCCGAATGCAAAGCGTGTAAGTAGTACTGCCAGTAGAAGTCATTTACTGTGTACTTCCTTTTTGAATGAAGACGGATCGTTAGCCACTGTTGTCATGAACCAAAGTGATCAGGAAATTGGATATAAAGTATACATTGGAAAGCAAGCGGTAGCGGCTAAAATATTGCCCCATGCAATTCAAACACTTCTTATCAAGTAGAATAACGTCTTGCTTAACTAGCTGGCTTTTTGATAGGCATAGAAAGAAATGAATCTAATTTCTTCAAGTCAGCGGTGAGTTAGTAGAATCAGATGGCTTCCAGCTTATTTTTTCGTGCTTTGCATGAGATAACTTAATACTCTCCTATGCGTTAAGATAACGTCATGTAAGTTATTTTGACTTTAAACGTCTCACACTGCTACTGGAATTCTATCGCTTAACTTTATGCAATGATAAAAAACTACTTTTTGATTACTTATAGAAGCATGCTCAAAAACAAGCTTTTTATTTTCATCAACGTGTTTGGAATGGGTATTGCCATAGCGCTGGCTATCGTTGGCTATTTTGCCAATGAGTATGACGGCAATTTTGACAAAGTTCACCAGAACCATAGCAGTATTTATCGCGTCACTGCCGTTCGTGAATTTGATAATAAAGTCACTCGTTTTGGGTTCGTTTCTTTTCCATTAGGAGATGTAGTCAGAAAGACGTTTTCGGATGTTGATCAATCCACGCGCTACTTGCGTTCGAACTCAAACTTTAAGAGAGACAACGACCTCTTCCCGGCCAATGCGAGCTACGTAGACCCCGAGTTCTTTAGCCTCTTTTCATTTGACTTTATTGCGGGCAGCGCCAATGCATTGAATGATAAAACCAGCGTCATCATCAGCCAAGAGGTTGCGATTCGATTATTTGGTTCCATTGAAGGCATTGTTGGAAAAACAATTAGCCAAATATACGGTCAGGATTTAAAGGAGTTGAAAATCGGGGGGGTATTCAAAGACCCCGCCATGAACACTAGCTTCTATAAAAAGGATGGTTCTGCCTATTTGTCTTTCGAAAATTACAAAGATGAATTCAAAACCCTACGGGAAGATGATTGGAAAAAAATACAGGGCTCTGTGTTTCTTCAAATCAATGATTCGAAGAGAGTTAGTAACGTGCTTAAACAATTGCAACCATTTATTGAAAACAACAATAAAGTACGTGAAGATTTCCAGATCAGAGAGTTTCAATTAGATCCATTGACTACCATGGCCCATCGCGACCGGGCCGATGACGCCCGTACTATAACCTGGGGTGCGCCACCCATCTCTGCCGTAATTGGTTCATCTGTGATGGGAATTTTAATTTTACTAATTGCCTGTTTTAACTTAACGAATACATCCATCGCTATTTCATCGAGAAGGCTGAAAGAAATCGGACTTCGAAAAGTAATGGGAAGTAGCCGCACACATTTGATTGTGCAATACATAGGTGAAACGATGTTCATTTGTTTATTGGCTTTGCTGGTGGGTTTATTTCTGTCCGATTTATTAGTGTCAGGCTGGAACCTCATGTGGCAGTATTTTCATCTTACGCCACATTACCTTGATAACCCCCGCTTTCTTGTTTTTATTTTCGGGGTATTGCTCTTTACGAGCATTGCGGCTGGAAGTTATCCTGCTTTTTATATTAGTCGGTTTGAGCCTGTCAAAATTCTAAAAGGAAAACAAGAGTTAGGAGGCACCAACTACTTTACTCGGATTCTGTTAGGTCTACAGTTTGCCATTTCGTTGACCGCAATAATAAGCGCGATTGGATTTGTTCAAAATGCAAAATTTCAACGCGACTATGACTTAGGGTTTGACATCAGAGGATCAATTATCACCGCAGTCAACGACCAAAGTCAGTTTGATACCTATCGCAATGCGCTTCAATCAAATCCTTCTATCTTGTCGATGGCGGGCGCTAAAAGTGGAATTTTTTCCAACCGGTCTAATGACCCTGTGAAATGGGAAGCCACTCAACTCGAAGTTGACATTATTGAAGTAGGCGACAATTATTTGCCCACCATGCAATTGAAACTATCTGAAGGCAGAGACTTTGTAAAAGATTCTGAGACAGATCGAAAGGAGTCGGTGATCATCACACAAAAGATGGCTGATGTATTTGGTTGGGATAAACCTATCGGAAAGGAAATTATCTGGAGAGATACCATTAAACTTTTTGTAATGGGCGTAGTGAAAGATGTTAACACCCAGGGGCTCTGGCGTGAGTTAGATCCCATGATGATTCGCTATGTGTTGCCGAACGAATATACTCAACTAGTCGTGAGTGCAAAGGCTGAAAACGTGGTAAAGGTAAATACAGCAATGAGCCAGGAATGGGACAAAGTTTTTCCAAATAGACTTTATAACGGTCGCATGCTGGTAGATGATTTACAGCAAGTTGACGAAGTGAATCTCAATATTGTATATATGTTTGTTTTTGTAGGCATAGTATCGATGTTGCTCTCTGCGACAGGGTTATTTACGCTGGTTTCTCTCAACATTATTAAGCGCATGAAAGAAATTGGTGTACGAAAAATACTGGGGGCATCGATTCTAAATATCGCTCGAATTGTGAATACTGAATTTGTGATCATTCTGGTAGTTGCTTCCATCATTGGGTCATGGTGTGGATACATTCAGTCAAAGCTGATCATGGGCAGTATCTGGAGATACTATCAGGGAGCGAATGCCTTTACTTTTATTATATCCATCAGCCTGCTGTTTGTCATTTGCTTTGCTGCGATTGGTTATAAAGTTGCAAAAACAGCAGCGATGAATCCGGTAGATTCTTTGAAAGAGGAATAGTCAAATTATTGGGTTCAATGCCTGAGCTTTGGGAATAGTACTAGAAGAAGACTATAGTAAAATTGTGTTTTTGATTCTTTTTACTACTATTGAAGAAATCTTAGCACTCATTACTTAACCCTATGAACAAGTATCAGCCCTTGCATTTGGCTTTGGCAATTATTCTGTTGAGTTATTCCATCAACTCAATCGCGCAATCAAAGACGAAAGCAAACGCAACCAACTATTCTCAACAAGTTCAAGCGCTCATCAAAAACAAATTGATTCAGCAAGCTTTTGCTGTCATCGATAACCTTGAAGCAACTACCCGCAAAGAACACATAGAGCTGACCGAAGTGCCGGCACCTCCTTTCAAAGAATCAGTGCGCGCTAATTATTTCAGAAAAATGATCGAATTGGTTGGCGTTGATAAAGTCTGGATCGACTCGATCGGTAACGTACTCGCTTTGCGCAAAGGAAAAAAGGGAGCGAGAACGGTTGTGTTAGATGCTCACTTGGATACAGTCTTTCCTGAAGGAACAGATGTGAAAGTGAAAATGAAAGGAGACACACTTTTTGCACCGGGAATTTCAGATGATACCCGAGCATTGATCGCGATGCTTACGGTGTTGAAGGCATTGGAGAAGGCGAACATAGAAACAATTGATGATGTATTGTTTGTTGGCACAGTAGGCGAAGAGGGTCTTGGTGACTTGCGGGGTGTAAAATACATCGTTGAAAAAAGTAAAATTAAGATTGATTCATGGATTGCTATTGATGGCACAGAGATTAATCAAATCGTTAATGGTGGATTGGGTTCCGTTCGGTACAAAGCGACCATCTTCGGACCGGGTGGCCATTCGTGGGATGCATTCGGTTTAGGCAACCCACATCACGCCATGGCAAAAGCTATAAATTATTTTTCAGATGAAGCCACACAGTTTACTTCAACTGGTATCAAAACAAGTTTCAATATTGGCCGCACGGGTGGAGGCACTTCGGTAAATTCTATTCCCTTTGAATCTTGGGCAGAAATTGATATGCGTTCTGAGAGCCCATTGCAATTAAAAAAGATAGATTCTATTTTTAAAGTAAGCATGAAAAAAGGTGTGGACGATTATAATATAATCTTAAAAAAGGGTCCGAAGTTAACATTACGACTTGATCGAATCGGTTACCGACCATCGGGAATGACTTCTGAAAATGAGCCGTTGGTTCAACGAGCCTTGGCGGCAGCGGGCCAGTTTACATCAGCCACAAAACTGACGATTCAGTCTACGAATGCAAACACCCCGATTGCATTGGGAATACCCGCTATCACCATCGGTGCAGGCGGCAAAAGTGCTCACGAACATTCACTGGATGAATGGTGGCTTAATGAAAAAGGATCAGATGGTATTAAGTTTGCGCTGCTAACCGTATTGATGGAAGCAGGAATGGAGAAAAACTAAATTGCTTTAGCCACCTTCTTATCACACAAGAAAATCAGGTGAGAATCATTTCTTATGATACCGATTAATAATTAATCGAAAACGTTTATCCGAACTCAAATAGCTTTGTGTCCAGTTTAGCAGTATTCCAATTTTACTACCAAAGCCAACAATTGACATCAAGTGTACAAACATCCATATCAACCAGGCAAACGTACCTTGCGTTTTCCAAAACTTTAAATCTACTACGGCTTTGTTTTTACCAACTGTGGCCATACTTCCTTTGTCAACATATTTAAATCCTTTAAAATTTTCCGTGATACCGGCTATAAAGAAGTTTGCCAGATGTTGAGCCATTTGCATAGACACAGGTGCCACCATCGGTAGAGGAACTTGTTTACCTTCTGGAATAAAAGCAGCGACATCCCCAATGGCAAAAAGATTGAGATGTCCCTTAACGCGTAATTGATGATCTACGTTTAATCTTCGCCCGCGAGCTATAGCTTCTGTGGCAAATCCATTTGGCACACACCCGGCAACGCCAGCTGCATAAATCAAGTGAGTAGTTAATATTGTCTTCCCATTATTGAAAACTGCTTTGTAGCCATCAAAAGAAATCAGGGCGGTATTCAGCCATACTTGCACCCCTAACTTTTCCAAAAATTCTTTTGTTTTGGCTGATGCGATTTCTGACATAGGAGGCAATAGCCTTGGCCCCATCTCTACAAGATAGATGTCCATTTGCCCAAAATCCAGTTCTGAATAATCTTCCGGTAATACATGATTACGAAGTTCAGCAAGTGCTCCCGCTAACTCAACACCAGTGGGCCCACCGCCAATCACAACGATATCAATTAGACTCTCTTGTTCATCACTTTTTGCTTCCAGATTAACCGCTGTTTCAAAATTCTGTAGCAACATGCTTCGAATGTCCAAGGCTTGAGGAATGGATTTCATTGGCATGGCGTGTTGCTCCACGTCCTTCATGCCGAAAAAATTGGTGGTAGAGCCTGTGGCGAGCACCAGATAATCATAGGTGATGTCACCAATATCCGTAATCACACGATTTTCTTCGGCAACAATTTCTTTTACTTCAGCTAAGCGAAAAATAAAGTTTGAGAATCCTTCAAATATTTTTCTGAAAGGGGTGGCTATTGATGCCGCTTCTAAACCTGCTGTCGCAATTTGGTAGAGTAAAGGAGGAAAGGCGTGATAATTATTTTTATCAAGCAATACAACTTGAAAGGGTTTATTCTTTAAACGTTTCGCTAATTCAATCCCGCCAAAGCCGCCACCTACAATGACAATTCGAGGAAGATTTACATGTGGAACACGAATTTGATGCATGTGATAATTTCTATTTTGCTAACCTACTTAATTAATTCAAGCCTGCAAAAATTTACTTTTAAAGGATAATTTATTTTATCAACAAAATAGAGTTTACTGACGTAATTTTGCCTCCTACTTTATTACAATCGAATGGTAAATGCCACAGAGCAGCAGGAGCGAGAATACCTGGAAGAGATTAAGGAAAAATTGGTATATGCTATCCAGCGGACTGAAGATCGCGTCAAGCAGCATTCGGATGAACTGAGACAAAACAAAGAGTATATCTACGAGCACCAATCCGGGATGGATGAAGCCGACAAGGTAGCTGCCGGACAATCTATCAACCGGATGGCTTCTACCGGAGAATCCGTAGTGGCGAGAAAAAGGAAATTGTTAAAACTGATCTCCTCACCTTATTTTGGCCGCATTGATTTTGGATCAGGCGAAAAAAGAAATCCCATCTATATCGGCATCCATACATTTACCGATGAAGATCAGAAAGCCAATCTGGTTTTTGATTGGCGTGCGCCTATTTCATCAATGTTTTATGATTTTGAACTAGGCGAGGCATGGTACAAAACGCCTTCTGGGAAGATATCCGGAGAGATCGCCCTCAAGCGACAATATAAAATCAGGGAAGGTCAAATGGAGTTCATGATCGAAAACGATGTGCACATCCATGATGACTTGCTGCAAAAAGAACTGAGCAAATCGAGTGATGACAAGATGAAAAACATTGTCGCCACCATTCAGCGAGATCAAAATGCCGTCATTCGAAATGAGACGGCTTCCGTCATGATCATCCAAGGCGTAGCTGGTTCCGGAAAAACATCCATCGCCTTACATCGCATTGCTTTCTTGTTATATCGATTCCGCGATGAGATCGCTGCAAAAGATGTACTCATTATTTCTCCTAATAAAGTGTTTGCCGATTATATCTCCAACGTACTTCCCGAATTAGGCGAAGATCAAATCCCTGAAATGGGGATGGAGGAATTAGCCAATGATGTGTTGGAAGAGAAGTATGCGTTTCAGACTTTCTTTGAACAAGTCTCCTTTTTACTGGCCACGCACGATGAGAAATTTATCGAGCGCATTCGGTTCAAATCTACGTTTGAGTTTTTGAGCAAGTTGAATCAATACATCGTTCATCTGGAAAATAATTTCTTGACCTTCTTTGAATTGCGAATTGGAAATGTAGTAGTCCCCTTTCCGTTTATAGAAGAGCGATTCAAAGCCTATCATCGGGTGCCATTACTTAACCGCGCACCGGAAGTAATAAAAGACATTCAACAGTTTGTACGCAATGCCGTGCAACGCAAGCTATCTGGAAATGAAAAAAACCAAATCTGGCAGGCCGTACCGCGCATGTTTAAAACAAACAGTGTACTGGATATCTATCGTGGGTTTTTTACTTGGATCGGCAAGCCTGAACTTTTTAAAATGCTTACCGGGGAGAAGATGGAATATGCAGATGTATTTCCGATGATCTATTGCAAAATCCGACTGGAAGGAGCCAAAAGCTTTGATCATGTAAAGCATTTGCTGGTAGACGAAATGCAAGACTACACCCCTGTACAATACTCCGTGCTCTCACGATTGTTCAGATGTAAGAAAACCATTCTGGGCGATGTGAACCAAACTGTAAATCCTTATAGCGCTTCATCGGCAGAGTTGATTGAGCAGGTTTTTCCTCAAGGGGATGTGGTTAAGCTCTTTAGAAGCTATCGCTCTACGGTTGAAATCAGCAACTTTGCTCAGTCCATCTCGCGTAACCCGGATTTAGTTCCTCTTGAGCGGCATGGACAAATCCCATTGGTGAAAGGATTCAATAGCAACTCCGAAGAGATTGAAGAGATCAAAAAATTAATTATTGATTTCAAAAGATCCGCTCATCCTACACTTGGCGTTATTTGTAAGACACAAGAGCAGGCGGAATTTATTTATAGCGAAGTACGAGCAGTAGGAATTTCATTGCTGACCGCTGAGAGCACATCATTCAAAGAAGGCATAATCATCACTACCGCCCATCTGGCAAAAGGATTGGAATTTGATGAAGTGATCATTCCGTTTGTCTCAGCGAGCAATTACCATACTGATGTCGACAAGCGGATGTTGTATATCGCCAGCACACGGGCGATGCATCATCTTACGCTTACGTATTCCAATGAAAAAACAAGATTGATTCCAGCGTAGAATATCTCATTTTTCTGTCAGGTTTTCCAATCGACTGATGCATTATAATTTTATTTATCGTTGGTTATTAAAAATTCTTTGAGATTTGTTAAGCGTGAGGCATGAGATTGCTTGGAAAGCCTTGTGCGATGAGGAATTCACAATTGACTCGTTGGAAGAAGGATCACTAACTGGAATTATTCTGATTTTGGAGAAAGACTCTGGGTATGAAATGAATTAGCTTCTTTATTCCTTTGCTAAGGACAGTTCAATTTTTTACATCATATTCTCACCGAACGTAAGTAAATTGTTGTCGGGGTCGAGGAGGGAAAATTCTTTTTGTCCCCAAGGCTTGATTTCCAAATGAACGTCCTTAGGCATTGTTAATTTCTTATTGACAGCTAGCTGATACCATTGCTCAATGTTGTCTGTTCGGATGTATACCTGACCGTAATTTTCTTTAGGGTCAATTTCTTTAAACTCAAAAAAATGTATTTGGATGTTGTCTTTATGCAGCATCAGATAGCCCTCGAAATCGGCACTGCCAAACTCCTGAAATGCTAACTTGTTTACGTAAAAATCCCGCGTAACGGCTTTGTTGCGCATGGGTAACTTTGGATGGATGGCGGTAAGCATAGGTGGGACAAGATAATTTATTTTCTCGATCATCCGACAAACTCAGGATAGCCATTTCAGGTAGCTAGCCCAACCGGCTTGAAGAATTTGTCTGTCTTTGTTTATCGGGATATAAACTACCAATTGCAATTGGCTACACTTACACAAGTGATTACGCCTGACCCTGATTTTTTTGGAGGACCCGGTGCGCAGAAAGGGTTATAGTTAGGATACCCACTGATGATATCAACGAATGTCTTCGTACGATCGATTGGTGGGTTATCTCGAAAACTACCCCCATTGATGATAACGTTGGATTGTGCGCTTCTGGTTATAAATTGAGAACCATAAACATTACAATTAGTAAATGTAATCTTGCCGTTACTGTTCGTCTCAATCGATTGATTCCATACGTCACTATTGTTTACGGTCAAAGAGCTATTTTGACCATAGCATGCCAACACCGCCAATTGAAGTAAACTATTGTTGACAGTCACCTTACCATCGCCAACAATCCCAATCTCATTAATAGTCGAGTTATTGATGGTCAAAGAAGCAGATGTCAATGAATAAATCTGCCAGGCGATGGGCCCCAGGCGCACGTTGTTAAGGGTAAGACGATTGGGAACTATGATTCCATTTTGCGATCCAATATGCAAATCATTAATCGTCTCATTGCTATTCGATACAAAATAGCTGATGGCTAACTCTCCCGGTGCAATATTATTGCCAGTTATACTAGCACTGGCATTTGGAAATAATTGAACGCCTAACCCAGGGCTGGAGTTAGTCACAGACAAGGACCAGTGTACGCCTGCGCCCAGATTGGAACCGGTACTCCATGACCATGAAGTACTCACATTGGGTAGTTGGATGGTATGAGCACCCGAGGTTAAAGCCATCCATAGCCCCGTCTTGGTATCTACACCACTAATAGAAACGGAACAACTATCATTCAAATAAATTTCGGTAGGTATGTATACAGAGTTGCTGATCTCCAACTTCGATTTGTTTCTGAAATTTCCGAGTAGCCAACTAGACTCATTATCTAGTTTAGCGCCATCGATGATCATCGAAGAATTGTCCATGGCATCATACGACATGTAGATGTTCCCTTTATCTGCTACCGTGCCTTTTTGGGTACGCAGGCCAATGTTCTCCAGCTTGATAATACTATTTCCAATAGTTTTAAGACTGTACTGCGAGCTGTACTCATTTGCAATGATGAACCCATCATTCATCAAACTTTTATTGCCACGTACAATTAATTGTGCTTTATCCTGCAACAACACATTACCTTTTACCACAAAACTATTTTCAGGTGTAGAAGTATAGTCAATGGTTAAGATAGCATTTCCCTTTACGGTTAGACTGCCCACTGACTTGGATGTTGTGATCGTTCTATTTTCGGTCACCATCATATCCGCACCGTTCTCATCGGGCGTCAAGGTATCGGTATTGCATGAAGTAAAATGGAGCAGAGACGCAAGAAAAAACAATACGAGGGAAGGTCTTGTGCTCATGATAATGTTTTTGATGTTAGACATAAAAACCGAGCAGTTTGTTGCATGCCAACCCTATTTACATTTGGTAGCTACTAGCTATGCCTGAATTTATGCCTTTAATATGAAATCTTTCAATGAAATCGATGTTTGGTCAACATAGCAACAAAAAGACTAACCTAATCGGTATTTATTCTCCGGTTAATAATACCTTGAATGTCTTCTCTACTTAGATTATTCCCGTCATATAACAAATCACTAATTTTTCGAATGATTGAATCAAGTTCATTGGAAGATTGAATGAGAGCATTTACTAATGATGTGTCTTCAATGGAGATAGATTCTCTGGAAATAAGTTGAGCCAATCCTAGGATGCGCGCAAGAGGAGCCCGAAGAACATGCGAATTAATAAAAGCGTATTCAGTAAGTTGGTTATTTTGAGTTTCCAATTCAAACGTCCTTCGCTTCACTGTTTCTTCCAAATTTTCATTGAGTGTGGATAGCTCTTCATTCAATGAACTTAACTCTTCGTTCATCGTCTCAATTTCATTGCTCTTGTCTATCAAGTCATTATTGGTGACCCTTACTTGCATCAATAAATTATTGATCTCTAGATTTTTATAACAGATAGATATGTGTTCGGCCAGTGATTGCACAAACAATACATCTTCTGTAGCCCATTTTTTTTGATTATGTTGATGCTCACAGCAGATGACTCCAACCGGCACTCCGTCCATCAGAATGGGGCAGTCGAGCATCGACATTATAGATAAGGGTTTCAGGTAAACCTCCTTAAACTCTTTTGTTTCGGGGTGTTCATGGGCGTCATTGGCCAATATAAAAGGGCTCTTCTCCAATGCTAGGAAGTAAAGGGGAAAATCTTTTCTCTCTAAAATGACTTGATCAGTATTTCCTGATTGCAATTCAAAGAGATGCCTTCTTACTATTCTTGAATTGTTTTCCTCCATCGTCCAGATACTCACCCGAGAAGTGGAGAGATTTCTTGCTGCCGTAGCGCACACCTGTTCAAAAAAATAGTCA
>JANPBK010000223.1:0-6130 GCA_031430395.1 Cyclobacteriaceae bacterium | reverse complement strand
GCGTGATCGTTCCAATGTACTTTTGTGTGGCGATTGCCTGCGGATAACCATCGGCACCCCAGAAGAAAACAAAATACTAATTTCAGAACTGTCGAAATTATGAAAAGAGTCTTATTCATCGATCGTGACGGAGTGTTGATTTATGAGTCGCCCACCGATCCACAAATTGACAGCCTGGAAAAGTTAGAATTTATACCTGGTGTGTTTACTTGGCTCGGAAAAATTGCTTCCGAAACTGACTATGAATTAGTGATGGTCACCAATCAGGATGGAATGGGAACTTCCATTTTTCCGGAGGAAACATTTTTGCCCGTACAAAATAAGTTGATAAAAGCGTTAGAGGGCGAAGGCATTCGATTCTCAAGTATACATATTGATCGATCAATGCCAAACGAAAACAAACCAACCCGTAAACCGGGCATTGGAATGCTTTCACACTATTTCACTAGTGAATACGACCTTCCTAACTCAATTGTCATCAGTGATCGGATCACAGACATACAACTGGCTAAAAACCTTGGATGCAAAGGAATTCTATTAAGACAACCCGAATTAGGCGAGTTGACTATCCCTTCAGAGCTGTCTGAAACTTGCATTTTGAAAACCAATAATTGGCAGGAGATTTACAAAGCAGTGCTTCCAAAACGCATTGCATCTATCCATCGCAAAACAAAAGAGACAGACATCAAAATAACAATCAATCTTGACGGTGTCGGGAAATCTACCATCAATACCGGACTTGGGTTCTTTGACCATATGCTCGAACAGGTTTCAAGACATGGATTGATTGATATGAACATTGAAGTCAAAGGAGATTTGCACATAGACGAGCACCATACAATAGAAGATACTGCTTTGACTCTGGGCGAAACGTTCTTGAAAGCGCTGGGGGATAAAAGAGGTATTGAGCGCTATGGGTTTTGCTTACCTATGGATGATTGTTTGGCACAAGCAGCTATTGACTTTGGTGGCAGGCCCTGGTTAGTTTGGGAAGCCGAATTTAAACGTGAGAAAATTGGCGAGATGCCGACCGAAATGTTCCTCCATTTCTTTAAATCTTTTTCGGATTCGTCTAAATCCAATTTGAACATCAAAGCAGAAGGCACTAATGAGCACCATAAAATTGAAGCCATCTTTAAAAGCTTTGCCAAGGCAATCAAGATGTCTGTACGAAAAGATCCGTTCAACAACGAACTGCCAAGTACCAAGGGAACATTATGAAAGTTGCCGTGATCAAATACAACGCGGGTAACATCCGATCGGTGGCCTTCGCACTAGAGCGCTTAGGTATTGATTTTTCGATAACCGACAATCACGAGGAAATTACGTCAGCAGATAAAGTCATTTTTCCGGGGGTGGGCGAAGCCAGCAGTACGATGAGGTTTCTCATCGACACTCAATTGGATAACGTTATTCGCAACCTCACCCAGCCTGTTCTTGGCATTTGCCTCGGTATGCAATTAATGTGCAAACATTCCGATGAAAACAATACACCCTGTCTTGGAATTTTTGATGAAACGGTTACTCTCTTTCAGCCCATTCACAACGAAAAAGTTCCGCACATGGGTTGGAATTCACTTGCCCTCACAAAAGGTTGGCTTCCGACTAATGTTGATGACCAATTTGTTTACTTTGTGCACAGTTATTATGTACCAGTTAATCAACATACCTCTGCCATAACAAATTACATCCAACCCTTTAGCTCAGCGATGCGAAAAAATAATTTTTTTGCGGTACAATTTCACCCCGAAAAATCGGCCGTAGTCGGAGAAAAAATATTGACGAGTTTCCTAAGCGTTCGGTAATCATTATTCAAAACTATCTTCATGAGAATTATTCCTGCTATCGATATTATTAAAGGCAAATGTGTCCGTTTATCTCAAGGTGATTTTGGCAAAATGAAAGTCTATCGCGAAGACCCTGTTGAAGTAGCTAAAGAATTTGAAGATGCTAATTTGGAATATCTTCATTTGGTAGATCTGGATGGAGCTAAAAAAGGTGAAGTTATCAATTGGAAGGTCATCAGGGATATACAAGAAGACACCGCTCTCAATGTTGACTTTGGCGGTGGCGTAAAAACGGATGAGGAGGTGCAATCACTTTTGGATCTGGGTATAAGTCAGATTAACGTTGGCAGTCTGGCAGTAAAAGAACCGGAAAAGTTTATTAAGTGGTTGAAAAAATATGGCGCTGAGAATTTTATCCTGAGTGCCGATGTGAAGGGCGAGAATGTTTCTATTAACGGTTGGTTGGAGTCAACTGACTTTAGACTATTTGATTTAGTAAGCAAATTTGAAGGGCATGGCCTGGAATATCTTTGCGTAACGGACATTGCTACAGATGGCATGCTCACCGGACCCAATTTCGGTTTGTATAAAAAGCTAAAAAAACAATTTCCGAAAATAAAAATCATAGCAAGCGGTGGAGTAAGTTCCATCGATGATCTCAAGGAGTTGAAATACATCAATGTATATGGTGCCATAGTTGGCAAAGCCATCTACGAGGGCAAAATTAAGCTCGAAGAGCTAAAGGAAATTCAGTAGAGTACCCTAGAAATACAACCTTGTGCTAACCAAACGAATTATACCTTGCCTTGATATCAAAGACGGTCGCACCGTTAAGGGTATTAATTTTATCAATATTCGTGATGCAGGAGATCCTGTTGAACTGGGAGCAGCCTATGCAGAACAAGGAGCCGATGAACTAGTCTTTCTCGATATTTCAGCGACCAATGAAAAACGGAAAACATTGACTCACTTAGTCAAAGAAATTGCGGCACATGTAAATATTCCGTTCACCGTTGGCGGTGGAATCAGTTCCATTGCAGATGTAGAGCCGCTTCTAGAGGCCGGTGCCGATAAAGTAAGCATCAACTCTGCGGCCGTTAAGAACCCATCTCTTATTGATGAATTAGCAAAAGCTTTTGGATCTCAGTTTGTGGTTCTGGCTATCGATGCGAGGAAAATGGGTAACCAATGGATAGTGCACACCCACGGAGGCTCTCAGTCAACCGAAAAAAAGTTATTTTCCTGGTCTAAGGAAGGGCAAGATCGTGGCGCAGGCGAAATACTTTTTACCAGCATGGATCATGACG
Organism: Cyclobacteriaceae bacterium; assembly: GCA_031430395.1. Lineage (GTDB taxonomy): Bacteria > Bacteroidota > Bacteroidia > Cytophagales > Cyclobacteriaceae > ELB16-189. The sequence goes on along the minus strand of JANPBK010000223.1, from coordinate 3,036 downwards.
GAACCAAGTCGGGATTTGCGCTTGATCCGCTAAGTAAACTTAATGAGCTTCTAAAAATTCCAGTGATCGCCTCTGGAGGGGCCGGAAAAAAAGAAGATTTTTTAGAGGCATTTGTTATAGGGAAGGCGGACGCTGCCTTGGCCGCGACACTTTTTCACTTTGGTGAAATCAAAATACCGGACTTAAAAAACTACTTAAAAAATAACGGAGTGCCCTCGCGCATTTGACACTATGATTGATGTATCAAAATTAGATTTTAAAAAGACAAATGGGTTGATTCCATGCATTGTTCAGGACACCATTACAGCAAAGGTGATTATGCTTGGCTACATGAATGAAGAGGCATTGCAAAAAACGCTTGCAGAAAAAAAACTTACTTTCTTTAGTCGTACCAAACAACGCTTATGGACGAAAGGAGAAACATCAGGTAATTATCTCTTCTTAAATGAGGTTGCCATTGATTGTGACCAAGACACCCTATTATTTAAGGTAAGCCCCAAGGGACCTTCCTGCCATACGGGTGCAGATACGTGCTTCAATGAAAAGAACGAAACCACAGGTGTTGAATTTCTAGAGGCAATTATTAAGGAACGAAAAAAGAACCCCAAAGAGAATTCTTACACAAACCAATTGCTCAATTCAGGAATAAACAAAGTAGCCCAAAAAGTGGGCGAAGAAGCGGTGGAATTGGTGATCGAGGCAAAGGATAACAATAAAGAGCTATTTCTTGGTGAAGCTGCCGACTTGATGTACCACTATCTGGTTCTATTAACAGCAAAAGACACGTCACTTCAAGATGTAGTAAAAGTGCTTCGTCAGCGCCATCAAAAATAAGGTCAATGCAAATTGTCTTTACGACTACATTTTTAATCAGGTAATATCCTGTCATTTGTTTTAAACCAATTAGTTATGAATGAACAAGAGAAAATGATTGACACGTATCCTTTCATTGCCTATCATAGAGAATTTTGCCCACCTGCTAAAATGATTGAGTTGAGTCAGCAGTTCTACCGTTGGATGAACGAACGGAGAACCGTCAGAGATTTTTCCGATAAAGAGGTTCCTAAAGAAGTCATTGAAAATATTCTTTTAGCCGCTTCCACGGCTCCTTCAGGTGCCCATAAGCAGCCATGGACATTTTGTGTAGTCTCCAATGCTGAAATTAAAGCTAAGATCAGAATCGAGGCTGAGAAAGAGGAACAAGAAAGCTATGCAAGTAGAATGAGCGATGAGTGGATAAAAGACTTGCGCCCACTGCAAACCGATTGGCAAAAGCCATTTCTGGAAATTGCACCCTATCTAATTATTGTCTTTAAAAAAGCCTACGACATTACGCCCGATGGCAAAAAGAGGAATAACTATTATGTAAATGAATCTGTAGGGATAGCTTGCGGATTCCTGCTAGCCGCCATTCATAAAGCAGGCTTGGTCGCGCTTACTCATACGCCCAGTCCAATGAATTTTCTAACAAAGATTTTGGATAGACCAGAAAATGAAAGACCATTTCTATTGATACCTGTTGGTTATCCAACAGAAGATACCTTTGTACCTAAATTACGTAGGAAATCATTGGAGGAAATTGCAGCGTGGTATAATTAATCAGGCGCCACCTTATAACATACACTCAAATTAAGCTTTCTTCTTCTTGAAGAAACGTCCTTTTTTCTCCGGAGCATTTTCAGCAAGCGTCACGCACTCTTCCAACGTCAATTCAGCAGGCTCTTTGCCTTTTGGTATTTTTACGTTTTTCTTTCCTGCCTTAATATAAGGACCAAAGCGCCCGTTGAGAATCTGAATATCCGGATTCGCGTCAAATAACTTAATCGTTCTGTTGGCATCTGTTACCCTCTTAGCTTCAATCAGCTCAATGGCACGCTCCGGAGAAATGGTGTAAGGATCCTCGCCTTTTGGGATGGAAACAAATTTTTTGTCGTGTAGCACATAAGGACCAAATCGTCCGATGTTAGCAACTACGGGCTTCTCTTCAAAGTCTCCCAAACTGCGAGGCATCTTCATCAACTCCATAGCATCTGCCAAGGTGACGTTTTCAATAAATTGCCCCGGTCGTAGGCTTGCAAACTTTGGCTTCTCTCCTCCCTCATCATCAGGGTTTTCTCCAACTTGAATGTAAGCACCAAATTTGCCCAGCTTCACATATACATTCTTACCACTTTTTGGATCGACTCCCAATTCTTTACTTCTATTCTGAACAGAAGAACGTTCGACTAATTCAGTTTTGCTAACAGTCTTATGAAAAGGAGTGTAAAACTGCTTAATCATCTTTTGCCATTTCAAATTGCCATTGGCAATCTCATCAAACTCTTGTTCGATCTGAGCCGTGAATGAATAATTAGTAATGTCAGGAAAATGTTCGACTAAAAAGTCGTTTACAATCATTGCAATATTGGTGGGGAACAGTTTATTGCTCTCAGCTCCGGTAATTTCCGTTTCTGTTTTAGATGCAATTTTTCCTGACGCCAATTGCAGCGTCCTATACTTTCGCTCAACTCCTTCTCGTGCTTCCTTTACTACATATCCACGTTTTTGTACAGTAGAGATGGTTGGAGCATAAGTAGAAGGACGTCCAATTCCAAGCTCATCCAATTGCTTTACTAAACTTGGTTCAGTATAGCGAGCTGGATGTCGTGTAAAAGTTTGAGTCGCATTTAACTCATTTAAGTCGAGCGCTTGTCCTACTTTTAAGGGTGGCAACACTTTACTGCTTTCTTCATCTTCCTCTTGATCATCGTCTTTTGACTCCATGTAAACTTTCAGGAATCCTTCGAATTTCACTACTTCCCCTGAAGCAGTAAGTTTTTTATCGCTCGTAGAAATAAGTATTGATGCTGTTGTTCTTTCTAATTCGGCATCTGCCATTTGTGAGGCGATCGCGCGTTTCCAAATAAGTTCATACAACCTCTTTGCATTCCGATCCATTCCGGGATCTAACAGAGCAAAGTCCGTTGGTCGAATTGCCTCGTGAGCTTCTTGAGCGTTCTCTGACTTACTTTTATATTTTCTTAAATGGATAAACTC
>JANPBK010000222.1:0-9245 GCA_031430395.1 Cyclobacteriaceae bacterium | reverse complement strand
GAAGAGGAGTTTGATGATATGAAGGCTCGCATCATTCAGCATGAATACGACCACATCGAAGGGAAGCTATTTATTGATTATTTAACACCGTTAAAAAGAAAATTGTTGAAAGGAAAGCTCACTGATATTAGCAAAGGTGATGTGGATACTGAGTACAGAATTTTAGCTCCACTTCGCAAATAGGATAGATGATCACACCAGGCGTAAAGGCTCTCAAAATTGAACATTAAATCTCGTCTTCCCGAAGTAGGCACTTCAATTTTTAGTGTGATGTCTAAGATGGCAGTCGAGCATCAGGCCATTAATTTATCTCAAGGATTTCCTGATTTTCCTGTTTCTGAAAAGTTGATTGACCTCATTCACCAAAATATGAAGTTGGGACACAATCAATATGCTCCCATGCCCGGTGTGCCCGCTTTGCGAAAAATTATCGCAGATGTAATTGCCAACACCTATCAACGACCCACAGACTTTGAAACAGAAGTAACAGTCACTGCAGGCGGCACGGAAGCTATCTTTTCTACGATTGCTGCTTTAATTGGATCAAATGATGAAGTGATTTTATTTGATCCGGCCTATGATTGTTATGATCCCGCTATTCGACTTAACGGAGGAATTCCCATCCACATCAATCTGAAGCCACCGCATTTTGCCATTGATTGGCAAGAGGTCCAAGACAAAATTACACCCAACACAAAAATGATTATGGTGAACACACCGCATAATCCAAGCGGGGCGGTGTTGAACGATTCGGATATGTTAGCCTTGCAGGAAATCGCGCTTAAACATAATCTGATTGTCTTGAGTGATGAAGTCTATGAGCGCATTATTTTTGATGACATCTCACACCAAAGCGTTTTGAAGTATCCCGATCTTGCAAAACGAGTCATTGCTGTTTTCTCCTTTGGGAAGACGTTTCATGCGACAGGTTGGAAAGTAGGTTATACGGTAGCCAGCGAAGAACTAACGCGAGAAATTAGAAAGGCACATCAGTTTATCACATTTAGTGTAAATACTCCTATTCAATTTGCATTGGCAGAATACTTACAAGTCCCTGAAAACTATCTGCATCTCGGAAAATTCTACCAGCAAAAACGTGATTTCTTTTTGAATCAAATAAAAGGATCTTCATTGAAGGCATTGCCTTGTTTTGGAAGCTACTTTCAATTGCTCTCCTACGATGGGGTGTCTACGAAAAATGAAATGGAAATGGCTACCTGGATGACACAGGAAAAAAAATTAGCGCCTATCCCGGTTTCTGCTTTTTATAAAGACCGATCGGACCAGAAGCTACTTCGATTTTGCTTTGCTAAAAGTGAACAGACTCTTCAAAGTGCAGGAGCAATATTGAGAAAAATATAAGGGTCTTTAGATCATTGTTGGATAAGGTCAACTGGACGAGTGTGCTTCCAACGCATATGACTCCATAGCCAATATTGAGGCTTTTTTATGATTTCTTTTTCGAGTAATAAGTTGATTCGTTTGGTGATGTCACCATAGCTCGTTTTGGTGGGCTCCTCAATACAATCGGTGAACTCAATAGTGTAGTGACCTCTTTTGATTTTATTAATGTGGGCCGTTATAACCGGAAAATCGTATTCCTTTGCATATTTCTCTGCACCAAAAAGCATGGCAGTATCTTGATTTAAGAAAATAGCCCAATAACTATTTCTAGCCGACCCAGGAGATTGATCGATACCAAAAATAATTGCTCGAAGCGGGGCGTTTTCTCTTTTAAATTCTTCTTCTACTTTCTTGGTGGAAATCATTTCTAAACCATATTTACTTCTTGATTCCCGCATTTTCTTGTCGAAGAATTGGCTGGTTAAAGGTTTATAGATAGCAACGGCCTTATGTTTTATTCCTCCATCAATAGCCATTGCAAATAACTCCCAATTATTGTAATGGCCTCCAGCCATAATTACGTTTTTACCCTGATCATAAAAGCGATCAATGAATGCTGGATTAACCACTTTCATTCGCTGATTTACTTCTTCCTTAGAAATTGAAAAAACTTTTAGGCTCTCTACAATCAAATCGCAAAAATGCCTGTAAAAGTCACTTGCAATAATCAAGCGTTCTTCAGCTGTTTTGTCCGGAAAGGATTTAGCTATATTTTGAAGCACCACATTTTTTCGATAGCCAATTATTCTATAAAGCAACCAATACAAGCCATCTGATATGTTATACAAAACTGTAAATGGTAAATGGGAAATAGGAATCAGAACTCCATAATATAAGAGGGCACTGAGAAATCGCATAGAAAGATTAAAGTGCTAATATGACAATAATTTTGATAATGAAGTAAGGGCATTATTCAAGTGGTTTAAATGTGCAACAAATTCTATAGTATTGTCTAAACTATATTGTATGTCTACGGAAATAATTTTACGATATCTACATTTCATAAGCATTTTTGCAATCGTAGGTACTTTGGTGTCTGAATATTTATTGCTAAAACGCGCACTCACGCGCAAAGAACTTGATCGCCTTTCGCGAATTGATGCGGTGTACGGTATCGCAGCGGTTGTGTTAGTAACGGCAGGCTTAACGTTGTGGTTGGGAAGCATTGGCAAACCGGCCATTTATTATACGAAGAATTGGATCTTTCTTACTAAGATTGGGTTATTTTCTCTGATAGGGATATTGTCCATATATCCAACAATCTTTTTCATCAAAAATCGAAAGGGAAACCCGGAAGAGGAAGTGAAAATCCCCTCAGCTATTTTTGGATGTTAAGAATAGAGTTGCTCCTACTCATTATAATTCCCCTACTAGCTGGCTTGATGGCACGAGGAATTGGCTTTTTCGGATAGTGTTATTGCCCCTTGCTATTTTGTATTCTCATCAGATTTAATTTATCTCTTAAGCTTATTGCAACACCTCTATCTATCATATTGACCAATTCTTTTACAGCGTTTTCAATTTTTAAAAGCGAATTTTCTTTTTCATTTTTCAAGCTACTTATAGCTGCCTCTGTGGCCAGAATTTGTGCTTTTGGAATAATAGCGGAGGGTTTGAATTGATTCCAATAGTGAATGGCTTGATCAATGTCTTTTTTTGCATGAGCATAAAAAAAAGCAGCATCGAGCCATACTGCGCTTCGTATTCCATCCGGAATACTTTCTATTTCACTGATGTAATTCATTAAATGTTTTTCAGCAGCCTCCAGATCGCCCTTGTCCCAACAAGCTTGATGAAAGTAGCTATGAAGGTAGACTCCGAAAGGTGCATTTAATTTTTTGGCCAGGACTTGCGCCTCCTCTAACTCAGTGCTATTTAGAAGAGAAGGCCTCATCCCACCTGCGCTGCTAGACATTATTTTTAAAATCAATAGTTCAAACCTTGCTTTGTCGCCACCCTGTTGAAGATGCAAGATGCGCGCACCATCTGATGAGAAACCGCCAAAATGAAAGGGTAATGAAGTGGCAATAAAAATGATCGAAGACAGAAAAGCGATCAAAAAAAGTAAATAGGCTAAAGTTAAAAGTACTACTTGCTTACTGATTGAGGGTGGCAGTATCAAGTTAAATAAGGAGTAGGCAATCACAGCTAATAAAAGACTAGCCAAAGGTCCACCGGCTGCATAGACTGAAAATCGATTCTTCAGATTTTCACTTTCTGTTGGCAAACAAAGAACCATGCCGCCCGATGTGTTTACATTTTTATTCCATTTGAACTTCCAACCTGTTTCTTCTTTCTCCCACATGAAAGGCCCAATTACATACATTCTAAAATCAAAGTTTACCCAAATGCCAGCCAGCGCGTGTCCTCCTTCATGGAATCCTACAACAAGGAAGAAGGCCGGAACAAATAATAGGAATAAAGAAAGTAAAACTATTTTGGGGATTGCCGAAGCTGCCCCAATTCCGAGACTGGCCGCTAAATACCCTGCAGCGCCAGCAATGGCCATCATGATAATAACGCTGACTATTTTTGATCGTTTACCTTTTTTGGACATAGCAATTTAGCTTAATGATTATGCTAAGCAGTTAGTAGCAATTGTCAGCAAGTAATTACAGGAACTTTCTACTTAATAATTAAAATAGGCAAAGAGATTTCTAATTTTTCCCAGTAAATGACAATCTCGCCTTCATTATCACCTTCTTGCTCGATTGCATAACGTAATCTTTCCTGATGTGTATCTTCTGTTTCAGGCTTTACTTTAACACGTACAATGTCTAATTTTTGATCGTAGTCATCGGCTAGATGTTGATCCCAATTTTTATTAATGATGATGGTCCATTCCTCTTTTGCGGGGATCGTGAATAAAGCATATTTTCCGGGAGCAATAGTGACTCCGCCAATTTCAACCTCCTGATTAAAATCAATATTCGTAGAACGATGGGCACCGGTCACCCAAACTTTATCAAAAGGAACCAGGCCACCCCAAACAATTCGACCACGAACAGCGGGAGAGTAGTAGTTGATAGTGATTCCGGTGTTGCCGATCGTACCCATGGCTTTAGCTTTAAGGCTGCCTTTTAAAGTATCCGCTTCGGATTGCTCAGCGATGATAACCGTTCCTTCTTCCAGAGGAGCTACGATCTGAGACGCGTTATCTTTTTGTTCAGTATTCGTTTTAGGATTTGAGCAATTTGAAAAAAGCGCAATTAGAATACTGCAGGCTAGAAGTTGTTTCATGTTTAGGGGGGGTTATTTAAATTACATTATGGGTATAGTGGAAACTTTAATATTCTTTTCGTTATCGTCTGTCCAGGCAAAGATCAATTGATTTCGGGATTTAGTCATTTGAGGAAATCCGCTCGATCTCGATTCAGAGGAGGTAGCAATAGTGATGGATGGCTCTATGGTTCCATCAGAATGTACTTTGGCAACTTTGATCATGGTGCCTTCCATCCAACTCACCATCGCGCTCTTCTCATCAATCATAGCAATGTCAACTCGCCCTATGGCAGCCCCTTCATCGATCCGAATAGCCTTGCCAAAATTGGCTCCGCCATCAGTTGAGAAAATTACATTTACATGCGAAGAATCGGTCGCTGCCGAAAACCAGGCAACGACAAGATTATTTCCTTCTGATGCAACTCGTGGGCCATTGACTGGACATCCTGCAATTTTCCAATTGTCATTGTGAATCGCTTTTGGTGCTGTCCATTGGCCATTGATTAGTCTTACGATTGACATATCTCGGATTTCTTCATTTGTCCTGTCGCGATAAATTACAACCGGACCATTGGATGTAATGGCAGCCGTTGTTTGACAGCAATCACAGGTTTTGTTATCAAGCTCCCACTCATTGATTTTTTTTCCTGATGTATCAATTATTGCTGCCCTAAGACTCATTGATCCGTGATGACCCTCATGATGATCCATTCCCTCCATGCCTTCCATGACTGTATTTCGGCCATCCAGCCATGTCACAAAGAAGTTGTCGTTATAGGGTAGTAATGTCACGAACCCATGTTCAGCCAACTTTTTGTCATCATGAAGTACAAAGGGTTCGCTCCAGGTCTTTCCTTTGTCTGCAGATGTAGTGAGTTTTACATCGTATGCATAAGTACTCTCTCCACTTTTATCTAGATAGTGCGCTACCAAATGTTGACCATTAGCAGCTATCATTGGATAGTCAGCCCAATTGACAAACCAGGAATTACCTGACGCGATGGTCATGGGTTCAGTCCACTGATTATTGTTAAGAGATGATAATTTCAAAATCGATCTTTCTTCACTCTTCTCAACCCAAGATAGATAAACACTGCTGTCAGAGTCAGTGAATAAAAAGGGTTCCGCACTAGTTGGTTTTGAAGGTGAGGGGATGGTTTGGATGGATTGAATTTGATTGATCACATCTTTCTTTTGGGAACAACCAATAACAATCACGCACAGCAGAAGGCAGTAAAATTTATTTTTCATGGTCATTTATTATTTTATTTATTAAATCCAGGCTGGCAGGATCATTCCAATTTCTTGAGCCGCTTTCCGAAAACTTCAAAATTCCTTCCGAGTTGAAGATATAGGTAGTTGGTAATGCTTGAATACCTAGCTCTTCCATATTTTCCAGATGAACATATTGAAAGGTATAGCTATGCTTTTTTATAAATGATTCAATCTTATTGATTTCTTCATTCGAGGCTAAAAGAAAAACCACATTTTGATCTTTCAATTGGGCTTGTGCGCTTTCGATCGATGGCATCTCCTGCAAACATGGCCTGCACCATGTTGCCCAAAAATTAATGAAAACAGCTTTTCCTTTGAATTGGTCAAGGTCAATCTCTCGATCATTCAAATCTGTCAACTTTACTTTTTTAATATCATCGGCTGAAGTTGTGGAAGGAGCGGATTGATCTTTATTTCCCCTTGAGCAACCTGCCAGCGTGATAAGGATTAGCAAAAATATCGTTGGTTTCATAGCACCTGAAGTTTTCTTTCCCTTTGTTTTTGAAAACTACAAAAAACAAAATTTTGTATCGTATTGAATGGCGTTGAGTGATTCTCTTCAATGCATTTTATCCTTTTAAAGTCCTTTTCAAATAAGAGGGACATGGATTTCTCTGAGTATTGCTTTATCTCGAGACCACTACATTTCTCAGGTCCTTTTTCCGAAAATGTGCCCAACACCAAATGTCCATCGGGAGATAAACTTTTGCGAATGATGTCCAGATATTTACTGATTTGGCCTTCGCTTGTTAAAAAATGAAAAGCAGCCCGGTCGTGCCAAAAGTCGAATTGAACATCTGATTCAAACTCCGTCACATCAGAAACAATCCAGTTAACTATTTTTGCTTGTTCTCTTAGTCTTTGACGTGCTCGCTCAATGGCTTTTGCAGAGATATCAAGCACATGAATATTGATGTATCCTAATTCGATTAACGCATCGACTAGATGACTATCACCACCACCAATGTCAATGATCCTTGCATTCTTCGGCAGATTAAATAGTTTGATAAATTCAATAGATGTTTTTGGATACGGTTGAAACCAACTGAAGTCCTTTTCTTCTTTGGTGTTATAAATCTTTTCCCAATGATCCTTATTGGTGGTCATACTTATATTTTTTTGGCCTGTAGTCGCAGGCTATTACCAATTACTGAAACTGAACTTAAACTCATGGCTAGAGCCGCCAGCATAGGGCTTAGCAACAATCCGAAAAATGGAAACAAAATGCCTGCTGCTATCGGTATGCCAATGGCATTGTATACAAAAGCAAAAAATAGATTCTGACGAATGTTGCTCATCACTTCTTTACTTAATCTACGCGCCCTGATAATCCCATGCAAGTCGCCTTTCACTAATGTTATCCCCGCACTTTGAATAGCCGCATCGGTTCCGGTGCCCATGGCAATACCAACATTCGCTTGAGCCAGTGCCGGTGCATCGTTGATTCCATCTCCGGCCATAGCCACAATTTTATTTTGATTTTGAAGCTCACGTACTTTATTTAGTTTATCGGCCGGTAGATATTCTGATTCATACCCATCGAGGCCAAGTTCTTCTGCTACTGCCTTTGCGGTGTTTTGGTTATCACCTGTCAGCATAATTATGCTAAGGCCTTGCAGTTGTAATTCACGAATAGCACTCTTTGAATTTTGTTTGATTGGATCCGCTGCACTTACATAACCAGCCAGTTGATCATCGATGACGACAAACATAACTGTTTCACCTTTTACTTGTCGATCAGTTATTTCTTTCTTTTGGTTATCATCTAAACTAAACCCTAGCGATTGGATCAGTTTAGCATTACCAACAGTAACTTTATTTGTATTAATCATGCCGCTAATACCTTGACCTGTTATGGATTCAAAATTTTCCACAGGGCTTGTGGTGAGCTTTTTTTCTTTAGCGCCTTTCACAATAGCCTCCGCTAGTGGATGTTCGCTGCTGTTTTCCAATGAGGCTACTAGTTGTAAAATTTCGTCTTCGCTCTTCGCGTGGTTAAATTTTCTCACTGATTTAAGAGAAGGTTTCCCCTCTGTTAATGTCCCCGTTTTGTCAATAACGAGCACGTTCACCTTCTCCATTTCTTCGATCACTTTCGCTTCTTTAATCAACACACCTACAGTAGCACCTAAGCCCGTGCCCACCATTACTGACATTGGAGTTGCAAGTCCCAGTGCGCATGGACATGCAATGATCAGAACTGTAACTGCATTAGCAAACGCAAATACTAAGGCGGGCTCGGGGCCCCAGATAGCCCAAGAGATGAATGATAAGATAGAAATACTCACGACAACAGGCACGAAGAATTTTGAAATCCGATCGGCCAAATTTTGAATAGGTGCTTTCGAGCGACTTGCTTTATTGACCATGTCAATGATTTGTGCAAGCAATGTATCTGCACCAATCTTCATTGCTTTCATTTCAAAGCTGCCCGTACCGTTTACAGTGCCACCAACAACTGAATCGCCTTCTATTTTTTCTACGGAAATCGATTCACCGGTAATCATGGATTCATCCACGGAACTATGACCTTTTATGACGATCCCTTCCACCGGAATCTTTTCTCCCGGTCTTATTTTCAATTGATCATTTACATTCACATTTGCCAAAGGGATTTTTTGTTCTACACCATTTCTAATGACTGTGGCTTCTGGTGGTACTAAATTTAGGAGAGCTCGAATGGCGCTATTGGTTCTTCCATGTGCTTTTAGTTCCAGGACCTGGCCCAATAATATCAAAGTAAGAATGACAGTAGCGGCATCGAAGTACAAATGCACTGCACCATGCATTTTAAATTGATCAGGGAATAAATCTGGAGAAACTAAGGCAATGATGCTGAACAAATAGGCCGAACCAGCACCGAGAGAAATGAGTGTCCACATGTTAGGAGACCAACGGATAACGGATAAATACCCACGCTTAAAAAACTCAATACTGCAATAAAAGAGTACGGGCGTTGATAAAATGAATTGGATCCAACCCCAGGTCGTTTTAGTGACGATTGTTGTAAGATGTAATCCCATCATTTCGCCCATGGCAATGAGAAACACCGGAATTGTAAATGCGGTAGCGATCCAGAATTTTTTAAGCATGGCTTTATAGGCAGCCTGCTCTTCGTTGTTTTCCTTCTTAATGATTTTAGGAACTAAATCCATTCCGCAAATAGGACAACTTCCCGGCTCATGATGAATTACTTCGGGATGCATAGGGCAGGTATACTCTACTTGGCTAGCGCCCAGTTTCTGTTCCTTTACTACATGCATCCCGAAGTAATTCATCATGAGCCGGGAAGTTGTCCTATTTGCGGAATGGATTTAGTTCCTAAAATCATTAAGAAGGAAAAC
>JANPBK010000221.1:0-2372 GCA_031430395.1 Cyclobacteriaceae bacterium | reverse complement strand
GTGTCGCTGAATCGGTGTGGGGTGGAGGCGATTCAGGGGCTGCTGCGATCACGATCGTTTGAGGCGGATGAGTATTTGTTTTTTAGTCGCTGGGGCGATCGTCTGGGGGTGCCGGAGGTGTCGCGTAAGGTGAAGTCGTGGTGTGAGGATATTCGTTTAGATGGGAATTACGGGAGCCACTCTTTACGGAAAACTTGGGGGTTCTGGCAGTACAAGCGGGGTACGCCGATTCCGCTGTTGATGGAGGCGTTTGGGCATCAGACGCAGCGGCAGACGATGGCCTATCTGGGGATTCAGGCGATGGAGGTGGCACAGATTTTTGAGATGGAGTTATAGTACAGCCCGATTCATGAAAATTTCAGATTAATTTATACTTAATTTCTCTTATTACCACTGATAGCTTAAATACCCCAGATAGGTTAGACGAAATGTCATAGCTTGTGTGCTAACTTCATACTTTTCTGCTAATTTATCTAGATTTTCTTCCTTTGCTTCTAGGAAATCTATTGAATGAATTATCATTAAATCTTTTTCAAGTAATTTATTAGGCATTAATAATTCAGCAGCAAATAGATTTGCCTCCTTTTCTCTAATATCTGTTCCCTTGCTTGATGTTTCATCTCTCAAGAGAATCTTATTCTTATAATCAAAATGAATACCTTCATTTTCATGTAAGAGAAAGTGGCCTAACTCGTGTGCCATAGAAAATCTCTGGCGTAGTGGATGTTGATTTGAGTTTACACCAATTACAACTGTTTTGTTTACAACATCGGTTAATAGAAAACCAGATAGATTATCGTCTGTCGGTTGTTTTTTTAGAATTATTCCATATTCATTGATTATTTTTTCAACAGGAATCGGCAGAAGGCTTTCAGTATTATTAATATTTGAAACTATATTGTTGACGAGTTTTCTGATGTGTGTTCGTCTAACGAATTTCACTTTAATTTCCTTTTGTTATGTCATTGACTGATGATTTTATCCATGATACTGCATTGTCTGGTAGACCATCATAAATGTTTCCTTCTTTTTTGGAATCATCATTAGGTGTTAGATCTTCTATTTTTGTATCTAAAGAATTTGCTATATCAAAAAAAGTATGAAGTAATAATTTTTGTCTTCCTTTTTCAATATTAGTTATTGATGTACGAGTTAAGGATACCTTGCTTGCTAATTTTTCTTGCGTTATTTTTTTACTAATACGCTTGTTTTGGATTAAATTCCCGACTTCCTTATAAAAAGCATCTAGATCTTTTGGCATTTTGGGTATTGAAAGTAATTTTTGGTAAAGCCAAGTACATATTAGTGCAAATATGTTTGCAATACAAACGTTTGTATTGCAAACGTTAAAAAAGTTAAGTGATCTATATTGACTTTTGGCTTTACGTCTCTTAAACTAGCGCAGGTTAGATCTTGATTTAGGTTGGAAGTTATGGCACGTAAGAATCAGCATGTGGTACCTCATGATGGTGAGTGGGCTGTCCTAGGTGAAGGAAATCAAAAAATAACTCGCCAGTTTGAGACGCAACGCGAAGCAATAGAGCATGCTCGTCAAATCGCTATTAATCAGCAATCTGAGCTGTTCATTCACAACCAAGAAGGGACGATCCGAGAACGTAACAGCTATGGAAATGATCCATTTCCGCCCCCAGGCTAAAGATCTGGCATATAGAGGCCGAGTGCTTTAAAACACTCGGCCTCTACAACATCAACCTATTTAAATGAACGATTATGCATCACTTTTTAACTTACTTAAACATCGTTTTTTAACAAAAATAACTATGCTGACTATGACCCTTGACGGATTTACAACTAAGCTAGATGGCTGGCTGAGGCCAATCTGCGAAAAACTACAATTAGGTGAGTCACGCCATGAGATGGCAGACTCTCGCTATAAATCTGTTGGAGATTGGTTAGATTGTGAAGGCAGCTCTCTAAAGCAGTTTCAGCCATCTATCTATCCGCAAGGCTCACTGGCTATCGGCACAACGGTAAAGCCTTTGACTCGTCAGGAATTCGACCTAGATTTCGTTCTTGAACTTCAGTTGAACTTAGATTATTTCAGGAATCCTATTTTACTACTGAATCTCTTAGAAGCGCGTTTACGCGAACATCGTACCTATGCTGGCATGTTAGAGCGTAAGAATCGTTGCGTACGCCTCATTTACGCAGATGATTTTTATATGGACATTTTACCAGCGGTTCCCGCTGGCTGTGGCCCTGAAGGATGCCTAAAAGTTCCTGATCGTAAAGCTCAAGGTTGGAAAGATTCAAATCCAAAAGGTTTTGTATATTGGTTCAATAGCCGTGGTCGAATTATCCACACAGATTCTCGTCAACAAGCTCCTCTACCTGCACATGAAACACTGGAC
>JANPBK010000220.1:0-20322 GCA_031430395.1 Cyclobacteriaceae bacterium | reverse complement strand
ATGAATTTCATTGGGATCTAGTTCACCCACTTCCACCAGTTCTTCGACTTCTGCTATCGTGATGTTTCCAGCGGTAGCCATCATCGGATTAAAATTGCGAGCCGTCCCTTTATAAATAAGATTACCGGAAGAGTCTCCCTTCCAGGCTTTAACGATAGAAAAATCGGCTCTTAACCATTCCTCCATGAGGTAAACCTTCCCATGAAAGTCTCTGGTTTCTTTTCCTATTGCAACTTCCGTTCCGACACCAGCTGGTGTGAAGAAAGCAGGAATTCCAGCGCCCCCAGCCCGAACTCTTTCGGCCAATGTGCCTTGGGGGATAAGTTCTACTTCCAATTCACCTGATAAAAGTTGTCTTTCAAACTCAGCATTTTCGCCTACATAGGAAGATATCATTTTTTTGACTTGTCTTGTCTTTAATAATAAGCCGATTCCAAAGTCATCCACTCCTGCATTGTTAGAAATGCAGGTAAGTCCCTTAATACCCTTCTTTAATAAAGCGTTAATGCAATTTTCAGGTATTCCGCAAAGGCCGAACCCGCCTAGCATCAGAGTAGAATTACTAGGTATATCCCTGACTGCTTCTTCCGCATTTTTTACTCGCTTGTCAATCATGGTTAAATGTTAACTAATTTTTAACTACTTCAAAATTATCAATAATTATGATGCTGTCGAATCTTGCTCTAATTTGCAATCGTGAAAAGGTATACAATAAGCTTGGGTTGTGTGATGACATGCTTAATTGCTTTTGCGCAAAAAGACATCCCTTTCAAACCAGGCAGTGAATTTGAAGTTAAAATTGAACTATCGTTTAAACTCAGGGGGGCTGAAGATTCCAATACTTTTAAATCCGCAGATAATTCAGATTTCAAAAAAAACACGAGTGGAGTAATTCCTTTTCTAATTGTCAACCTTAAACTGATTGAGGTTGGGGAGGCAATTAAAATTAAAATTAGGCACGGTTTGCAAGATAAGACCTCTAAAATTAAAAATGGAAGCGCTATAAAATTGGATTTAGGTTTTATTGAAGATATTAAATCGCAAGCTGTACCAAATGAATTAATCGTACTTTTTATAGATAATCAGAAAAAGGAAATTAGCAAAGTTATATTGTATGTGGATGAAGATGGCAATTTTCTCGTGAATGGTGAAAAACGTGGTAAGTTCTAACTAGTTATCAAATAGACATTTCTCAACATCATTAACTTTTAATTTTTGTTTACGTACTTGTTATAATCTTAAATAAACCTATGCGATTTATTCCATTTCTTATTTGTTTTTTAATTGCGACACCTTCTATTTCGCAACATCAGAAACAACTCAGCGCAAGTGAGATCAAATTGAAATTTAAGAAGCTTAACTTTCTAGGCTCTGTATTGTATGTAGCGGCACACCCGGATGATGAAAATACGCGAGCGATCGCATACCTCGTTAATGATCGATTAGCTTCAACGGCTTACCTTTCTATGACTCGAGGGGATGGTGGCCAAAACTTGATTGGTCCTGAAATTCGTGATTTACTAGGCTTGATTCGTACTCAAGAACTATTGGCGGCCAGACGTATCGATGGAGGTCAACAGTTCTTTACCCGTGCGAATGATTTTGGTTTTTCTAAAAATGCCAAAGAGACTTTTGAAATTTGGAATAAAAATGAAATACTTTCTGATGTTGTGAAGGTAATCAGACAATTTCAACCCGATGTCATTCTTACCAGGTTTCCTCCCGATGAACGGGCAGGTCATGGACACCATACCGCTTCAGCCATTTTAGCGCAAGAGGCTTTTACTATTTCAAATGATCCAACTATCTATCCCGACCAAGTAAAGGAGTTGGGCACTTGGCAAGTAAAAAGACTTTATACCAATACAGGGCGGTGGTGGAACCAATCAATCAATGAAAATACACCAGGTATTCTTGCTGTAAATGTAGGCACCTATAATAATTTATTGGGAGAATCGTATTCTGAGATGGCAGCAGAAAGTCGCACACAGCATAAAAGTCAAGGCTTTGGCTCACAGGGGAGACGTGGAGATGCAATGGAATTTTTTGAGTTTGTGAAAGGAGATCAATCCACGAAAGATTTTTTTGAGAATGTGAATACAACCTGGAGTAGGCTAAAGGGATCGGAGAAAATTCAATCTTTAGTGAATAAAGTGATACTTGAATATAATGAAGAGTTGCCATCTACTTCCTTGCCGCTTTTACTGCTAATACAAAAGGAAATTTCAACATTGAGTCCTTCTGTATGGCGGGATAAGAAGTTAGTGGAAGTAAGTCAACTTATTCAAGATTGTGCCGGTTTATTCATTGAAGTTGTGGCTGACCATTTTTGGAGTTCGCCTGGGTTTCCGGTACTCGCAAATTTTGAATTGATCAATAGGTCTGGCGCAGCTATTAGTTTATTAAATATTCAATCTTCCGCTGTTGCTTATGATACTACCTTATCTACCGTTTTGAAGAATAATGCATTGGTAACTTTTAAATCCAAGCAAAAATTAACTGGCAATCTCCCATACTCTGGACCCTATTGGTTGAAAGAACCCCATTCGTTAGGATTATTTACAGTTACAGATAAGAAGCTCATTGGTAAACCCCAGAACGAGCCTTCTGTAATTTTCAATTTTACTTTTAATATTGATGGAGAGAAAATACAGTTCGCGTCACCGCTTATTTATAAGTGGACTGATCCTGTTAAAGGGGAATTGATACGCCCATTCGAAATTGTGCCTCCGGTATTTGTTAATCTTGATAAGCAGGTTTATATCTTTCAAGATCAGCAACCCAAAGAAGTGACAGTCTTAGTAAAAGCGGCAGCCAATGCGATATCTGGTAAGCTGAAATTGGAACTTCCTAAAGGATGGAAGTCTGTACCGGTTTCTATTCCCTTTGAGCTCGCCAAGAAAAGTGAAGAACAATCCTTTGTTTTTAGAGTAGTTGCGGGAAAAGAAGAGATGAAATCAACATTGAAAGCCATTGCTGAAATCGATGAAAAACAATATGACTTTTCATTACAAACAATTCAATATGACCATATACCCATTCAAACCTTGTTGCCCAAATCAGAATCAGAAGCACTGCGGATTAATTTAAAAAAGGAGGGCGCTTTAATTGGCTATATCCCCGGTGCTGGTGACGATATACCTACTGCGTTGCGAAACATGGGCTATGAAGTTTGGGAAATGAAAAATGAGGAAATAACAGCAACAAATCTTAAAAAAGTGGATGCAGTCGTTCTGGGTATTCGTGCGTTGAACACCAACGAACGAATTAAATACGTAATGCCGGAGCTTTTAAATTATGTGAAAGAAGGAGGAACGATGGTCGTTCAATACAATACGAATTCTGATTTTGAAGTTGATAAAGACAAGTTTGCTCCCTATCCGATCACCCTTTCGCGTGATCGTGTAACCGAAGAGAATAGTGAAGTGCGAATTCTAAAACCCGACCATCCTGCATTGAATTACCCCAATCAAATAACGCCAAAGGATTTTGAAGGATGGGTGCAAGAACGAGGGTTGTATTTTCCGGCCAACTGGCATGAAAACTATGATGCGTTACTTTCTTGCAATGATACTGGTGAGCCTGCAAAAAATGGAAGCCTCTTGGTAGCCGGCTATGGCCTGGGGTATTATGTTTACACGGGACTTTCTTTTTTCAGAGAACTGCCGGAAGGTGTGCCGGGAGCGTATAAATTATTTGCTAATCTTGTTTCTTTGGGAAAACCAAAGAAGATAGAGAACAGTAAAGGAAAGACGAAGAAAAAATAAATAAATGGAAGAAAAGCCACCCGTATTTAACGCATGGTCTAGTTGGTATTGGCTAGTCATAGCGGTGATGCTTATCCAAGTAAGCATCTTTTTTCTTATCACCAATTCTTTTTCATAGAATGCCCTCAAAAGTAAATTTTGCAAAATAGCGCATGAACCTAATTGACTGGATCGTTCTCTTCACAACCATTTTTTCAATTGTGCTTTATGGAGCTTGGAAAACCAAAGGAGCTAATGATATTGAGGGTTATTTAAAAGGCGATAACACCATGAAGTGGTGGATGATCGGAGTCTCCATCATGGCTACACAAGCCAGTGCCATCACTTTTCTATCCACACCCGGTCAGGCCATTGAAGATGGTATGCGTTTCATTCAATTCTATTTTGGATTACCGTTGGCCATGATTATTATTTCTGTCACGATGGTGCCCATTTACTATCGACTTAAAGTATATACAGCCTATGAATATTTAGAGACACGATTTGACTTAAAAACAAGGACGTTAGCCGCCATTCTTTTCTTATTGCTACGTGGCTTATCTGCCGGAATTACGTTGTTTGCCCCTTCACTAGTTCTTTCTACGATTCTTGGTTGGAATATCTTTCTTACTACTTTCTTGATAGGTGGGTTGGTAATTGTATATACTGTTTCAGGCGGAACCAGGGCGGTGAGCCTTACCCAGCGCCAACAAATGACGGTAATTATGGGTGGGATGATATTGGCAGGCATCATAGCCTATCGATTATTGCCTGATCATATTTCGTTTGGAGATACCATTCAAATTGCCGGTGAGTTGGGCAAACTAAATATTATTACAACTAACTTTAGTTGGGACGATCGTTTTAATATTTGGTCCGGATTGATTGCCTCTACATTTTTGTTTCTCTCATACTTTGGAACCGATCAATCGCAAGTAGGAAGATACCTTGGCGGTAAGTCAATCCGCGAAAGCAGAATGGGCTTAATCATGAATGGCCTTTTGAAAATTCCCATGCAATTTGTAATCCTATTTATTGGCGTGTTAGTTTTTGTATTCTATTTGTTTATCCAGCCTCCTGTTTTTCATAATCAAACATTGAAAAATCAAGCAATGAAAACCAACCAGGCTGATTCACTTCAATTATTAGATAGGCAATACGATGAATTATATAGTAAGAAGCAGGTGGCAGTGAATAGATTGGTACAAGGCATTCAGCAAAACGATCAGATATTAAAGGAAGCATCAAAAACAGAGTACCAGCAGCTAAAGGAAGAGGAATCAAAAATTAGAAAAGAGGTTAAGTCAAGAATCGCATCTGCTATTCCAGGGGCAAAGACGCAGGATCGCGATTATATTTTTTTGAATTTTGTTCTTCACTACCTACCTCATGGCATTATCGGACTATTACTAGCAGTGATGTTTTCGGCTGCCATGTCGTCTATGGCGTCTGAATTGAATGCACTAGCTTCCACTACTACGGTTGATATTTACAAACGATCATTTAAGCCGGAGGCTTCCGCGCTTCACTATTTAAATGCTTCAAAGTATTTTACAATTCTCTGGGCATTGATCGCTATGGTATTTGCAGCACTGGCTAATTTCGCTGAGAACCTCATTCAATTTGTAAATATTGTTGGATCGCTTTTTTATGGAACGATACTGGGTATTTTTTTGGTTGCTTTTTACTTAAAGCATGTCCGGAGCAACGCCATTTTCATTGCCGCACTAATTGGAGAATCCTGTGTACTGCTATGCTATTTTTATTTCTATGAGGAGATAGCATTCTTGTATTACAATATTATTGGGTGTGTGATCGTGGTAACGCTTGCCTTGTTGTTTCAAGTATTCGAGAAAAAAGAAACCCCTCAAGCATAGCTTAAGGGGTTTGAATATTCATTGGAAATAGAAGTATTACTTCAGTCCTTTCATCAATTCATCATTCATTTTAATATAATCAGCGTTCTTTGCTTTTTCAGCAGCAGCCTTAGAGGCCATTGAAGTTTCCATAGCGCCTTTCTTATCGCCCATTGCTTTTTGGATTTTTGCTTTCAATAACAATACCCAATAAGCCTCAGAGTTGGCTGTAGCGGCAGTGGTTGCCCACTCTAATGCCTGCTTCATATCTTTGCCATTCTCAAAGTAATAGGTAGCCGCATTAAAGAGATTGCCTGGATTTACTTTTGTATTTGCTTCGATTGACTTCATTACTTTGGTATCAAAATCTACCGTGATAGGCACTTTTACTGAAGTGTTTTCCCAAGATATTTGAAGATTTGCCATTTTGCTATTCTCAGCGAAGTCAGTGATCTCGATTGTAAATGTTTCCACTTTTTCAGTCAACTTCTCTGACTTAGCAATGACACGAGCCTGATCTTTTGTTTGATCGTACCCTTCAGTATTGCCTCCCATTGCAACGTCTTTATATAGAATGACAGTCCAATCAGAAGCTCCAGGAATGGTTAGTAGCAAGTAAGTTCCCTTAGGAACATCTACGCCACCAAATTTTACGTCATCACCAAAAGTAACTTTAGATCCGGTGTTAGCGGCAGTTCTCCATAATTTTCCAAAAGGAGTCAGGTATTCAGGGGCAGCTCCAAAAACCTTGCGGCCTTTTGCCTTAGGGCGTGAATATTCAATTTTCACTTCGGTAAGACCAATTACATTGGTCACTGTTGATGCGGTACTAGGTTGCGGAGTTTGCACTTGTGCCTGCGTTACCAAGCAAAGGGCACTCAATACGAGTATTAGGACGTTTTTCATATTAGTTTGTTTATAATTGAGCCGCAAATTTAGTAGAATTCAGTTATCATTTATGAAGCTTCCTTTATCCTTTTACCAACGGCAAAATGTTTCGAAAATAGCGCAAGAGCTACTTGGGAAAGTATTAGTTAGTAAGGTCAACGGTAAAATTTCGGCTGGAATGATTGTGGAGACCGAAGCATATTCAAGTGTTGAGAAAGGATGTCATGCGTTCAATGGAATGACAGAGCGTAATAAGGTAATGTTTAAAGCGGGTGGTGTCTCTTATGTTTATCTTTGCTATGGAATTCATCACTTATTTAACGTGGTCACCAATGACTTGAATCAGGCAGATGCCGTGTTGGTGAGAGCGTTACAACCCGTACAAGGAATGGAGAATATGAAAGCAAGGATGAAGGTTGATGCCCTAAATAGAATCACCAGTGGTCCCGGGAAATTGACAAAAGCGATGGGTATTGATAAATCTTTCAATGGTAAAGTCCTTACGGGTAATGAGATTTGGATTGAAGAGGCAGGCGAAAAAATTGGCACAAAAAGGATTGTTGCCAGCAAAAGAATCGGAATTGATTATGCGGGAAAAGATGCCCTCCTGCTATGGCGGTTTTCTATAAAAAATAATGAATGGGTAAGTATTTAAAGGGTAGTGAAATGATAAATGCTAATTGGTTGAATGTAGGATATAGGTTTTTAACTGTCATGTTTTATTTGATTGGATATTTAAATCAATCAGCCTTTGGTCAAGTTTCAGATGGACTAAAACTTGTCAATTCAATTTACGATGAGCAAAATCCGGTAGTTAGCCCGGATGGAAAAGTCATGTACTTTACGATTGCTAATCATCCTCAGAATATTGGAGGCAAGAAGGATTCGGGAGATATTTGGGTATCGCTCAGCCTTGATGGAAAATGGCAGTTGCCAATACATGGCGGCCCTGTGATTAATGATTCCAATTATAATGCTGTGGCGGGTTTTAATACGGATGGATCAATACTTTTCCTATTAGGACACTATGTAAAAAGCGGTAATGTGACCACTCAGGGTATTTCTGCTTCTGAGAAAATGAGTACGGGTTGGTCTTTTCCGGAAAATATTGCGATTCCATATTTCTTAAATAGATCAACCACCTTGAGTGGAAATATTAATAAGGATGGCACAATTTTTATTTTCTCTGCAGATTCCTATTCTACAAGAGGCGCAGAAGATATATATGTGTCACTTAAGAATGGTAATAACTGGAGTGAGCCTATAAACTTGGGTAAGAACATTAATACTTCATTACAAGAAATGAGCCCTACGCTGAGTGAGGATTCGAGGACACTCTACTTTGCGTCAAACGGTCATCAGGGAAGTGGCAGTTTTGATATTTTCACTTCCATTCGTCTTGACGACTCCTGGCGCAATTGGTCGAGCCCAATCAATTTGGGAGATTCAGTCAATTCGGATGCGAGGGAATTATACTATCGAGTCACCGCCACAAATACTTTTTATACAACAACACGAGACAGTGATGGCTATGGAGACATACGCCAAAAGCGGGATGATCCACATTTTTTGAAAATAGACACACTGATCAAAATGTTGGAAAATAGATATGATGAAAATAATTCTACAACGATTTTAATTAGGGGAAATGTTACCAATTCTAAATCTGGTGAGGGGATATCGGCTAAACTCCAGTTTAAGACAGACTCGATTTATGTCGTAACCTCTTCTTCGAACGGCAATTATCAAATCAGGATACCAACGACAAAAATTTATACTATTGAAGTTGAAAGAAAAGGATATGTGAATTCATTGGAGAAGTTGGACCTTCAAACGTTAAAGTTGAATACCCTTGTCATGAACTTCAAACTTCAACCTGTAGAGGTGGGAACAGTAGTTAACTTGAAAAGTGTTTTATTTTATATGGGTACCACTAATTTATTGGAAGAATCTTTTCCTGAGTTGGACGCAGTTGTTGATTTTCTAAACTCAAATCCAAGAGTAGAGATTCAATTGGAGGGACACACCGATAATCGGGGAGACGCGAAGAAAAACACCATTTTATCTCAGCAACGGGTAGGTAAAATAAAATCCTATTTGGTTTCGAAAGGAATTTCCGGAAAGCGTATAAAAGGCAAAGGATATGGCGGGAGCAAGCCTATCGCGGGTAGCGACACAGAAGAAACCAGAAAACTCAATAGGAGGGTTGAGTTCTTGATCGTTAAGAGTTAACGGGAGTATTGATAAAAATTCACTATCTCTATTTTCTACATTCCCTTTATCTAAAGCGACCAGATTGTCACAAAGAATAAGATAGCCCGATAAATTTCCAGTGCAGCCTTCAAGAATAAGATCATGGCCACGGACTTTAAGATAAGTCGAATGCCTCTTTCTTGATAAAAGATAAAGCCTGAACGAAATAGAAAGTAAAGGTTCGTGCCAATAAATAGTAATGTCAGAATGCCTTCATTCAGGTAAAATCCTAGTCCAAAGAATGAAGCGATCACTGTCAGCACAATGGCATTAACGAACAAATTAAAGCAGGCCAATTCAACAAGATAACCCACGTGATCTGTAAAGAATCGATTCCTCCTTCGATACAAAAGATTTAATGGAAGAGAGCCAATAAACACAAAAATCATTACCATCAATTTGGCAAAGCCGGTGGTCTTTAAATTGTACACCAAACTGAACGAGCTTAACTCCATGCCTAGGCTAACGATTTTATGGGCAATGATAGGTTGATAGAAATTTCGAAAGGGAGAGAGCAGTTGCGTATTCAGTGAAGCGTTGAACAATTGAATTAGAGGAAAAAAGAAATAGATGAGATTTAATACAAAGAACAGGGA
Organism: Cyclobacteriaceae bacterium; assembly: GCA_031430395.1. Classification (GTDB taxonomy): domain Bacteria; phylum Bacteroidota; class Bacteroidia; order Cytophagales; family Cyclobacteriaceae; genus ELB16-189. The sequence continues at coordinate 10,983 of JANPBK010000220.1, read as the reverse complement.
AGTGGGATTAAGATAATTTACGCGTCTTCCTTCGGCAAATTCTCTTGAAATGAATCCTGGCTTTTTTAAGACTAGCCAAAGGGTTTTGATCATTTTGCTATCTGCAAAAGTGATGGCAATAAGTAGGTTGCTTAAGAACGTTTTGAATGAACGATCAGATGCTCTTATAACTTTCTCCCCACATTGGTTACAATAATTTCCCCTAAAGGCGGAGCCACAACTTTTGCAAGTTATTAAAGGGGTATCAGGTAAATCCATATTTTGAGCAGCCCCAAAGTTATCTTTTTAATTCCTTCAATACGCGCATTCCCCTGCTTCTAAAACCTGCGCTGCTGAAAGGGAGATAGTCCTCGATAATCGGGATTAGCTCATTTTTCAATTCCGGGTTTTCTTGGGTTAGATTGGAAAGTACCGTCATGGAGAATACCCGAATTGCTATCGGCTCTCTTGGATTACGCAAAAAACGGAAGCAATGAGTAACCACCTCACCTTGTAGGCTGCGTGGAATTTTTATAAACTGTAGAAGTCTCACTATGTTTCGTTTGACGGCATCATGGATATCAGATTTAGATAAGCAGTGAAGTACCTTTTTCAAGTGAGGTTTAATGAGTTCAGGGTGTTGTTGCACACATATACTCAAGGGCCAAGCTGCTCGCTGAGTTATTCGATAGGGGCCTTTTAAGAAAGCATCTACAAGCTCATTGAATTTTTTAGGGTTACTAGCAATATTGAGTACAATCTTGTCTGTATTGGCCCTGGAATGCTCTTTCGAAAGTGAATTTATTAATTTCATTATCAGTAGTTTAGCTTCAATAATAAATATATAACTGTCTGATCTTTAGGTTTTTTAGACTATTTGATTTAAGTTTAAATTCAATTTAAACGATGTGTGCTATGCAGCTACTTTTTACCATCGCCTCCATTACCTCTTTTCAGTTAGGACTATGCTTTTTTTGCTTTTACAAGAAGCAATATAAGTTGGCTTAAGAAAAGAAGAATATAGGGGTTTTTCATTTTTATAGTTCACCGACTGGTGTCGGCATGGATAGGTTCTGCTAACTTGCAGGCTTAATTTTTTATAAGTGAACTATTTATCTGCTGAATCTCTCTCAAAGGCCTACAATGACCGTTGGCTCTTCAAAGACATTACCCTGGGTATCGCTCAGGGCGAGAAAATCGCCTTGGTTGGTGAAAATGGAACGGGCAAAACTACCCTCATCAAAATTCTTACCGGGCAAGTCAAACAAGATGAGGGAGTCGTTAGTATTCGTGAAGGCATTAAGCTGGGATACCTTACTCAGCAGCCTCAGGTAGCACCACTATTGTCTGTTAAAGAAATCCTGTTTGATGATAAGAATAGAATAGCCAAAGTTGTTGGGGAGTATGAGGAATGTATTCATGATCCGCATACTTCACCAGAGCGCATGCAGCACGTCCTTGAATTAATGGAAGAACTGAATGCCTGGGATTACGATGCCAAAGTACAGGAGATCACGAGCAAGTTGGGCATCACTGATTTAGAACAAAAATTCAAGGAACTTTCAGGAGGTCAGAAGAAGAGAATCTTTCTTGCCCAGATGTTGCTAACTGAACCGGATCTGATCGTCATGGATGAACCCACCAATCATCTTGATCTGGAAGCCATTGAATGGTTGGAATCTTACCTTAGTGGGCAGAACATCACTGTACTCATGGTAACGCACGATAGGTACTTCTTAGACAACGTTTCCAAGGTGGTATTAGAACTTGACCGTGGTAAGCTTTATAGGTATAATGGCAACTATGCTTACTTTCTGGAAAAAAAATCGGAGCGGGAAGAGATGCTGAAGACGGAGGTAACGAAGGCGCGAAACTTATTGAAAAAAGAGCTGGAATGGATGCGCAAACAACCACGGGCCAGGGGAACAAAAGCAAAATACCGCATAGAAGCATTTTACGAACTGAAAGATGTCGCTTCACAAAACCTGAAGCGCGACAAGCTGGAGTTGGACATTCAAGAAGCAAGGCAGGGGGGCAAGATTATGGAACTCCATCATCTGACTAAAAGCTATGGCGACCGGAAAATGGTCGATAACTTTTCCTATGTATTCAAGAAGAAGGATCGCATTGGCATCGTAGGAAAAAATGGAATAGGAAAATCTACCTTCCTTGATTTGCTTACCAGCAAGACAAAGCCAACAAGTGGTGAGATGATTCCGGGCATCACCACAAAGATTGGGTACTTCACTCAGGAAGTCGAGACACTCAACCCTGCTCACAGGGTGATTGAGGAGATAAAAGAAATAGCCGAGTACATTACCATGTCAGACGGTACTCAAATGTCGGCATCGAAATTCTTAGATACTTTCTTGTTCCCACCCGAAAAGCAATACAATTACATTGAGAAACTAAGTGGGGGAGAGAAGAAGCGATTGCAGCTGATGAAAGTGCTGATCACGAATCCTAACTTTTTGATTCTGGATGAACCGACCAACGATTTTGATATTGACACGCTCAATGTCCTAGAAGATTTTTTGGAAAAGTTCAGTGGATGTTTGTTGCTGGTTTCGCATGATCGCTACTTTATGGATCATCTGGTCGATCAATTATTCATTTTTGAAGGAGAGGGAAAGATCAGGCCCTTCAATGGAAATTATTCAGACTATCGTACCTGGCTCGAAGAAAAAGAAGAGGCTGAAAAAGCACCGGCTGTTGCAAAGAAAGTAATCGAAGAGAAAAGCAATGGAAAGAAGAAGGTAACTTTCTTGGAAAGGAATGAATTCGATCAGCTTCCGTTGGAGATCGAACATTTAGAACTTCTAAAGTCGGAATTCGAAACGTTGCTGAACGCTGGCAACACCGATCATCAGCAGCTTGCAGAGTGGTCTATGGAAATAGGCAAACTCAATGAACAAATTGAGTTGAAAACACTTCGTTGGATGGAACTGGGTGAGTTGGTTAACTAGCTAGTAACGAGGTGACAAAGAGGTTTTTAGGCAATGCTAACCTCTATACTTAAGCTAGGCAAATTTTCGAAGATTACTCACAACTGTTAGTTCCATCGATTAACAAACATTTTCCTTTCGTTTCGTGTTAAAAGGGTCTACCTTTGCGAGATTGAAAAGGGAACTATTTTGAATCAAGCTCAAGCTATTACTCTCTATCAGCCAATGTTGCAAAACATTGCCTATAATCTGCTTCGTTGCAAAGCAGATGCGGAGGACATTGTTCAAGACACTTTCGTAAAGTGGCTGAGCATCGATCAGGCCAAAATACAAAATACAAAAGCGTATCTAATTAAAGCAGTAACCAACAACTGCCTCAATCACCTCAGTGCATTAAAAAGAAAGAAAGAGGAATATTGGGATTCGATCATGTTGTCAGAATTAGTTGTGAAGTTCAAAGAATCAGACTTTGCTCACATTGATTTTGAAAAGGAATTAGCGGCTGCCTTCAAAGTCATTCAAAGCAAGCTTGAGCCATTGGAGCGAGCTACCTATTTATTAAAAGAAGTATTTGATTTTGATTACGAAGCCATCCAGAAAGTGGTCGATAAGAAAGCTGACCATTGTCGTCAATTATTTAGTCGTGCCAAAAAGAAATTAAGCGAGGCTAGTCCGAAGATAAAAGCAGAATTCAATGATGCTTCGAACTTGTTTGATAGTTTTAAAAAAGCATGCACCGTTGACAATGCCACTGAGCTCATTGGTCAATTGAAAAAAGACATCGCTGAGTCGCTGAGTAAAAAAGTATAAAATTTTCCGGGTTTTTTGTCACAAAACAAGGTTGAACTTGTCTTACAGTTAAATCAGCCAAATTAGGCTGATTGAGTGTTTATTACCTATTAACCTACGCTTTAATCATGATGGCAATTCTTATCTTTTTTGTAGCTCATTGGTACTTATCTCTGTTTTTTCAGACATTTTTCCTTCACCGCTACGCATCCCATAAGGCATTCACAATGAGTAAATTCACCGAGAAGGTGTTCTTTGTGCTTACCTGGATATTTCAAGGTTCTAACTATTTAAGCCCTTTTGGATACGGCACCATGCACCGCATGCACCATGCCTATGCAGACACAGAAAATGATCCACACTCACCTAAGTATGATGAGTCCATTTGGAAAATGATGTGGAAAACGAAAACGATTTATTCTGGCATCGCAAACGGCAGAGTAGTTCCGGAAGCTCGCTTTACGGATGGAGTTCCTCGTTGGGATTCATTCGATAAGTTCGCACGCTCTTGGCCTTCCAGATTGTTTTGGGGAACGCTTTATTTTCTTTTTTATCTTCAGTTCGCTACTGTATGGTATGTATGGCTTTTATTGCCTTTACAGTTTTTGCTGAGCCCCATTCATGGAGCCATCATCAATTGGTTTGCGCACGTATATGGCTATCGCAACTTTGAAGTGGGAGATACCTCTAAGAATTTTTTACCAGTAGACTTTTTGATGATGGGCGAGAGCTATCACAACAATCACCACAAGTACGGCTCGCGCGCCAACTTTGGTGGCATCCGCTGGCATGAAATTGATCCTACCTATCAAGTGATAAAAGTATTGGATAAGTTGAATGTGATCAAACTTGTTCCGCATAAGGAAATGAGTATTGTCAGGATTCAGAAAGCAGCATAAGATATTTCCGTATTTGTGAAAAAGCCAGAATTAGTTCTGGCTTTTTTATTGAGATCCTTTTTCCAAAAGTGATTTCATAAAGCTTTCAATCCTTCTAGGCTTGAGCGTCTTGGCATCCAAAAGTGCCCAAACGGTTCTGGATTTGGTAATCACTTTACCTTCCTTTTTCAACTCTACAAACCTTTCAAAAGTGGCACCCTTGGCTTCGCCTACCCAGGTAGTACCAATGAGTCGATCACCCAAAAAAGCTTGTCCTACATAATCTATTTCATGCCGTAGCAGCATCCAGGAATAGGTATCTCTTAACTCAGCACTCGAGGTAGCCATCCAGTGTGCAATGGCAACATCCTGCACCCACCGCACAAAGACAACGTTGTTGACGTGGTTTAATTCATCAATATCGCCCGGTTGAACGGCAATTTCTATGGAAAAAGGGGTTTGAATAGGGGGTTCCATAGATTGGTGTTTAAAGAATGTAGCCTGAATTTGAAATTTATGTTATCTTTGTGAATTAATTATCAAATATCAATAACAAACACAATGAAAGAAGGAACAGTAAAATTTTTTAACGAAGCGAAAGGTTTTGGCTTTGTAAAAGAGACATCAACAGGACAAGAGTATTTTGTTCATGTAACGGGCTTGGTTGACAAGGTACGTGAAAATGACACTATCACTTTTGATCTTAAAGAAGGAAAGAAAGGTTTGAATGCAGTAGAAGTTCGCTTAGCTAACTAATATCTGATCACCTTAAAGTTAAAAAGCCCTGCGATTCGTGGGGCTTTTTTTTGACACTACAACCAACATCAACTTGACATTTAACGATTTTAACTTTGACCCCAAACTTACTGAAGGGTTAGAGTCTATGGGCTACAATAAGCCTACCCCCATTCAGGAGAGAGCCATCCCGGTGATTATGGCCAGAAAGGATCTCATTGCCTGTGCCCAAACGGGAACTGGAAAAACAGCGGCCTATCTATTACCTATCCTTAACAACATCATTCATTCAGAAAAACGTCATCTCAATACTCTGGTAATCGCGCCAACACGCGAGCTGGCTCAGCAAATAGACCAACAGATTGAAGGCTTTGCATATTTCCTTGGCGTCAGCTCTATTCCAGTTTACGGTGGGGGAGACGGTGCTATTTGGGAGCAGCAAAAGAAAGCATTGGAAGCTGGAGTCGATATAATCATTGCTACACCGGGACGCTTGATGGCTCAATTGGCTTCGGGAGTAATAAAGCTAGATGATGTAGAACATTTGGTGTTAGATGAAGCGGATCGAATGCTGGATATGGGCTTTTATGAAGACATTATCCGTATCATTAAATACCTGCCTGCTCACAGACAGACATTGCTCTTTTCAGCAACAATGCCTCCCAAAATTCGTGCATTGGCAACCCGAATATTAAAGAACCCTGAAGAGATCAATATTGCTATCTCAAAGCCTGCCGAAGGAATATTGCAACAGGCATATGTGGTATATGACGAACAAAAAGAAAAGCTCATCAATCATATATTTAAAACAGGGCAATACAATAGCGTATTGATTTTTGCCTCTACGAAAGAAAATGTGAAGAAGTTGGATCGTGCGTTGCAGAAAATTGGCATTATGGCTAAAGCCATTCACTCAGATTTAGAGCAGGTAGAAAGAGAAAATATTCTGAGAGAATTCAAAAACAAAAAGCTTTCGATTTTAGTAGGAACAGATGTTCTTTCTAGGGGAATAGATGTTGAAGGAATCAGTCTGGTCATTAATTTTGATGTGCCCCCTGACCCTGAAGATTATATCCACCGAATTGGTAGAACTGCAAGAGCGGCCACCACTGGAACAGCGATTACATTTATCAATAGCAAAGACCAGCGGAAGTTTTCACGGATTGAAAGCATGATTGGAAAGGAAATTGAAAAAGTTTTAATTCCGGCAGAACTAGGGGAAGGCCCACTATATCAACCCGATAAAGCCCCGGAAAACAAATATCAAAAGCCACGAGGACCCAAGAAAAGTTTTGGCCATAAGCCAAGAAGATAGGTATTGGATGATTGCGGCTAGATTTCGGATTCTAGTATCCTCTTAATCATTGCTGAATAGTATTCTCCAAAAAAGGGCCCCACCCAATTGAGTGCCATCACCTCTTCTTCATTCCCTTCGGCATAATGTTGATCTGCCGTTACATAGCCAGTGTAGTTACCATTGAAACTGGTAATGATTACTTTCATTCCATTTGCATCAGCTATCGATTCAATATCATCCTGGGCGAATAGCTCGCCTGAATAATCGCAAGGTGTTCCGATGAAGACGATTTGGCCAATTCGTAAATAGGTAAGTTCACCTTGCAACGGATTAATAAATGCGCGAAATACCCAATCACGAGCTTTTAAATTAGTTGTAATACGAAGTTGTGATGGTCCAAACTCTATGGGAATATGAGCGCTTGAGATAGAGAGGGAGTCCGCTAGTTTTAGTGCTGTTGCGGCTAATACTTTTTCTGAGAGGAGTAGTCCTGCTTTTTCTATTCTTTCAAATTCATTCCCTGCAATACCCTTCAATCGATGGCTACCAACCATCCCAGCCATAAATATTCCAAAATCCAATCCATTTTTTTTCAGATGATTAGTTACCGCTGTTGGGTAATCACCTGAAATAATCCGACTCAGCAATTCTACATTGGTAGGATGAGCACTATATGTAACAAGTATAGCTCTGCTGCTATCATCACGGATGAATTTTAGTCCGCGGAGCTTGCCATCTACTTTTCCATTTGCAGCATCTAATCTATTTTCCACAAATTCTCTCGCATCTGTCTCCCAATAATGTATGGAAGATTGCACGGAAGAAGTAGAAGCTTTTTCAATATGGATAAGAATGTCCTGGACAGTTTTGTCAACCCATTCAGCGTTATAAGTTCCTAGTGCTAAACGACCTAACAAACTGGAATCCCAGCCACCCAGGCTGCTATGAGTATGAGTAGCAGAAAAGTATACAAAGTAGTTTTTACCCAGTCGTTGAAGTTCATCGTTTACCTTATCTTTTATAACGGGAGGGAAAAGCATTAAATCCAATGAGACGATGAAGTTAGAACTGTTCCCATTATTAATCGCCAATACACGACCATATACAGAGTCATGAATAGATTCATATTTATCTTTTGGAGTATAACCCGCCATCGGCATGGAGTAATCGGGTATAATATTGAAGGTGCTCCAACCAACTTTGGTTTTGGATGGTGGCGTATTTGATGGCTTAAGTGTATCCAAACGGTTCATCATCGTTTGGTAGAAAGGTTGTTCTTTAATGGGGGTTTGATCGATGGGGCCAATGAGCAGCAGTGTCAAGATTACGAATCCTAACAGTACATAGATGATCCATTTGATTGGCTTTTTCAAAACAATTATTATAGTAATGAATGAACAACTATTGAGCCACGATTAATCGTGAGAGTTCAACTGTGAACATTATGATTTTCGCTTCATAACTTTCTCTACAGCGCTAACTATATTGTCTGGACTTAGGCCATACTTGGTCAAAAGTTGTGTGGGTGTTCCGCTTTCTCCAAAGCTATCGTTCACCGCCACCATCTCTAGCGGAGCAGGGTAGAAGCGTGACAAAACCTGTGCAACACTATCACCCAGTCCACCATTAATTTGATGTTCTTCACAGGTAACCACACATTTTGTTTTTTGAACAGAGTCAATAATCGCTTCGATATCAAGAGGCTTGATCGTATGAATATTTATAACTTCAACGCTTACACCTTTTTCGGCCAGTTTTGCCTCAGCTTCAATGGCTTGCCAAACCATGTGTCCAGTAGCGAAAATGGTGACATCTTTTCCTTCAATTAATTTATCTGCTTTGCCAATCATAAACGGTCTGTCAGCAGGCATAAAAATTGGCCAGCTAGGCCTTCCAAATCGCAAGTAAGCAGGTCCTATATGTTTTCCAAGAGCTAATGTTGCCGCTTTGGTTTGATTATAATCACAGGGTACGATCACCGTCATGCCAGGCAGCATTTTCATCATGCCGATATCTTCTAAAATCTGATGTGTAGCTCCATCTTCACCCAATGTAAGGCCGGCATGAGAAGCGCAAATTTTCACATTCTTATTCGAATAAGCGATCGATTGTCTGATCTGATCATAAACTCTACCTGTTGAGAAATTCGCAAAAGTACCGGTGAACGGGATTTTTCCGCCTATGGTCATTCCGGCTGCAAGTCCCATCATATTTGCTTCGGCAATGCCTACTTGAAAGAAACGATCGGGAAAATCTTTCTTGAAGGCATCCATTTTAAGCGATCCTGTCAAGTCAGCGCAAAGTGCAACTACATTCGAGTTGCTTTTTCCTAATTCGTGTAACCCTGCTCCAAAACCTGAACGGGTATCTTTCTTTTCGGTGAACGAGAATTTAGTCATCAATATTATTTTATAATAAGCTGCTGCAATTTTAAGGAATACATTCTTTAAAACCTTCTGGATGTTAATGATTTGTTAAGGTGGTCACCTACAGGGCAATTAATGCGTATAACGCACTAAACTATATCTCAATGGTAGCTTATTATCGTAGTAATAAAAGACTTTTCTTCTGGTTATTTGTCACTTTAGTATTGGCAATTCTACCTTGGTTTATTCTGTAAAAATTGAAGTGCGGCTGATACTGTTTCAGCCGGGATCTCTTCCATGGGTACATGCCCAGCACCTTCAAATACTTTTAGTTCGGAATGTTGGATTACTTGTTTGAAACGAAAGGCATTGGAAATAGGAATCCAGGCGTCTTTCTCGCCCCAAATAATAAGTGTTGGGGTAGTTATAAACCTAATACTGTCTTGCTGATCTTTACCGGGTTGGCGTAATCGAGTTAATGTAGAAGAGCGATTTCCTTCACGAAGCATTAAATCATAAAACCGATCAACATCCTCTTCTTTGACTTTTGAAGGATCACCATATACTTGTTTTAAATTCCATTTGAATAAAAACCGGGGCGTGATCCTGAGCATAGTATTGGCGACAAAATTATTCTGTAAAAGTTTGAAAATGAAAGGCCTGTTTTGACTTTTAGAGGTACTATCTGTTGTTATTTTCCAAAATCCAGCCGCATCTATTAATATCAATTTCTTTACACGCTCAGGCTGATGAAGTGCCATCTTCCAAGCGACCTGCCCACCCATCGAATTACCGGCCACATAAAACGTATCTATTTTTAATGTGTCAGCTATTGCAAAGACAAGTCTTTCATAATCATCGGTAGAATATTTTTCTGAAGCAATAGGTCCGGTTAATCCATGACCGGGAAAATCCAGTGAAATAGTTTTGAAATTTTTGCTTAGCGCTTGCTCCCATAAATTCCATGTATGTAAGGATGCAAAACTGCCGTGTAATAAGAATAATACCGGACCGGCACCTCTTTGTCGTATATGAATTTTAGAATCATTGATAGAGAGATAGGACGATTGAGGGGTGAAGTATTTGGCCTCGAGTTCATTCACGGGAATATCGGATCGATACCAAAAACCACAAAGAATTAATAGGACCGCTACAATTGAAAGAATAGTAAATGTTATGAATTTAAGAATGCGTTTAGCCATGGAAGAATAGTTACTTTGCATTTTTCTTTGGCACCGGATCATATCCACTTGTTCCCCATGGATGGCATCTTCCGATTCGTTTTGCCCCCAACCAAATTCCCTTTACAACCCCCCATTCCTGAATAGCTTCAATTGTATATTGACTGCAAGAAGGTGCATGACGGCAATGTGCTCCCAAAAGTGGCGAGATCGTACCTTGATAGAGGCGGATGGGCAAAATGAAAATCTTCTTTAGCATAAAATAGACTAACAGATGTAATTTTTAGAGGCTGCTTTAACCTTTCAGATACCAAATAACTCCCTATTTTTACCAAAATTAATCAATATGAGTGTGAATAGTTCTGTATTTAACATTGGAGTAAAGATTGACAATTCTGAGTATCTCAACGAAAAAATAAGAGCTACTAATTTTATCTGTACTCTCTTTGGTCTTTTGAGTATTCCCTTTTTCTTGATAAGCAATCGCTTCATGCCGGCTATTTCGTATTTGCTTCTAATTTCATTGGCCATTTCTTTAATAGGTATCTTTTTCAATTATGTGGAACTGCCAGGCTTATCCCGCTTTGTTGCTTGCTGTGGCTTTATTTCAATATATGTGATTTATACTTCGTATATCACTCCGGATAACCAACCATTATTAGGAGCTTTTCTAGCGATGCAGGTTCTCTTTTTATTGCCGCCCTGGATCCTTTTTGATTTGGAGGAAAAATCAAGTTTACTCACCTATGTTCTACTTACTATCACGCTGATGCTATTGATGCCGGTATTTAATAATTGGTTTTCATTGGATTT
>JANPBK010000219.1:0-1878 GCA_031430395.1 Cyclobacteriaceae bacterium | reverse complement strand
CAACGTATTCACGTGTTTGTTTCTTCATGTTCTCATCAACATACACTTCCTTCACGGTAATCGGTACCACTTCATTGGTGAATTTACCTTCCTTCCATGCTGCTGCCGCTTTCACATGTGACTCAACCGAAAACTTGTCTTGCTCTTCGCGAGTGATATTAAATTGCTTCGATACTTCTTCGGCCGTCAAGCCCATACTGGTGTAGTAAGTAGGATTGTCTTTGGCAATGGCATAATTCAATGCCGTCTTAAACCCCATCACCGGAACTAAAGACATGGACTCTGTGCCACCTGCAATAATCACATCGGCTTGCCCCGCGTGTATTCTAGCACTCGCGATAGCAATCGACTCAACACCTGATCCGCAATAGCGATTAATCACCAAGCCCGGTGTATCTAACCCCATGGAGAGCAATGCAATGATTCTTCCCATCTGCATGCCTTGCTCCGCTTCGGGAACCGCATTACCTACGATGAGGTCATCGACCATTTTATTCTCTAAGCCAGGGATTGATTTAACCAAATGTTTAATCACATCCGAGGCAAGATCATCAGGTCTTACAAAACGAAATCCTCCTTTTTTTGCTTTGCCTACCGCTGTGCGGAATCCGGCTACGATGTATGCGTCCATAGTTTTGGTTGTTCGTTGTTAGTTATTGGTTGTTCGCAGAGGCTGCTCGAATAACGAACAACCACCAACGAACAACGATTAATTTCTCAATGGTTTCCCTCCCGTTATTATTGCCTGAATTCGCTCTAATGTTTTCTTCTCCCCGGTTAACGACAAGAAAGCTTCGCGCTCCAAGTCAAGTAAGTATTGTTCGCTCACTTCTTGTGGGGACGTCAAATCGCCTCCGCACATAATGTTGGCGATCCACTTTGCTACTTTGGCATCGTGCTCTGAAATGTACTTGCCCATTTTCATTCCTTGTAAGCCTGCTAAGAACAACGCCTGACCTGTACGACCTTGGACTTTAATGTTTCTTGCTTGAGGCTGCATGGTGTAACCTGCTTCTACCAGATCAAGCACGGCTTGCTTCGCATCTGCAATCTGCCTGTCTTTATTCATCGACACGCGATCGATCTTTTTCAAGATGCCAAACTCACGAGCTTCTTCAGCAGATGTCGCTACTTTTGCTGTTGCGATAGTCATGAATGCATTTTGAAGTGCATTCAATTCTACATCCCCTTCTTCCATTGCATCACTAACACGTTTTGTGAATTCTTTGGTTCCTCCTCCACCGGGGATTAGTCCAACGCCCACTTCTACTAATCCTATATAGGTTTCAGCTGCTGCTTGGGCAATGTCTGCATGCATGGTCATTTCACAACCGCCTCCCAGCGTTCTGCCTTGTGGACAAACCGCCACAGGCACACCAGAGTAACGAATACGCATCACCGATTGTTGGAAAGCCTTGATCATGAAATCGATCTCATCATAATCCTGCTCGATAGCATACATAAACACCAAGCCTAAATTTGCTCCCAGCGAAAAGTCTGCCCCTTGATGGCCAATCACCAGACCTTTATAATCTTTCTCTGCCATGTCGATGGCCTTATTCATTCCCTCAATTACCGCGCTGCCGAGCGTGAAACTTTTGCTATGCCAGCCGAAGTTCAGTACGCCATCGCCTAAGTCAATAATTTTTGAATCGGCATTTTTCCAAACAATATTTTCACTCTTATTTTCTAAGATGATGAAGCTTTCTCTTCCGAGAATTGACTTATAGGTTTTGCTAGGAATGTCGTAGAATTTTTTCTGACCACCTTCTGCTTTGTAGAAAGTTTTGTTTCCTGAAGCGATCATGTCATACACCCATTGCGCTGGTTTGTATCCAGCTGCTTCCATGAGTGGAATTGATTTTTCTACACCTACCG
>JANPBK010000218.1:0-8992 GCA_031430395.1 Cyclobacteriaceae bacterium | reverse complement strand
GATGAATTTACCGACCAGCACCCAATCGTTAAGCAGAGTAAAAACCGATTGCGGCCCAAATACCGTCACTATGCTCCGGTAATCGTAGATATGTTTTATGATCATTTTTTAGCGGCCGGCTGGAATAACTATAGTGTGCAGCTTTTGCCAGACTTTGCTCAAGAATGCTATGATTTTTTACAATCAAAGGAACGGGAATTGCCTGAACAGGTTCAATGGATATTGCCGCATATGAAGAGAGGCAATTGGCTTGTTAATTATGGAAAGATGGAAGGTATTCATCAGGCATTAAGTGGAATGACCAGGCGCTCTAAGTTTGATTCCAAGATGAATGAATCAGTTGTTGAACTAGAACAGTTTTATGGTGATTTTAAAAATGAATTTGAAGAATTTTTTCCCTTGCTTAAAATCCATTCAGATAAATTTCTTTCAATGCACTAAATTTGCCCCATGGCAATATCTCAATTCAATGATCCTGAGCTTAGCGGCAAATACCTGGGCACTATCAGCGCTGATTTTGTTAAAGTCTGTGACACACTAAAAGAAGCTTCCTACCAAATAAGGACGTCAGGTTTTGACTATCCTATTTTTCCTATCAGTAAGGTGTCGATTCCAATTGGCCAACTATTGATTGATAAATATGCGCAACAATTGGAATGGAATTACTTTGCTTCTTTCATGGATGAATTTAAGCAACGAGAGTTGATCGCAAAGGAAAAAGAAGAGGGATTTATAGCAGCCTATAAAGACCCGGATGAGTTTTGTTGCTTATTCGTTGTAGACAAGGAGTTCACCAGTTTTGTATTTATTCCTTATCCCGAAGATTAATTCAAGGATGAATGAAAGATTTTAAATCTGTTATTGATACAGTTATCATTAAACATTTAAAAATGCTTCCATCCTTGTGCCTTTAAGGGAACAAGAGTTTCTTGTTTTGTCACCATTACATTTTGAGCTGGATTGTTGTGGACATGCCCAATAAAATGAATATCTGGATGGTTTTTTAGTTTTTCATAATCATGGGGAGCAATCGTAAAGAGCAATTCATAATCTTCCCCACCATTCAACGCGCACGTGATAGGGTCTATCATAAACTCGATGGCAGTTTCATAGGCAAAGGAATCGATCGGGACTTTATCTTCAAATATTTTTATTCCAACACCCGAGCTTTTACTAAGATGCAATAATTCAGAAGCGAGCCCATCCGAAATGTCAATCATGGAAGTGGGCACAATATTTCTATCCGCCAGTTCATAGATGATATCCATTCTAGCTTCAGGTTTTAATTGCCTTCCAACAAGATATTCATACTTTTCAATATCAGGTTGCATTTCAGGGTTGGTTAAAAAAACCTGTTTCTCACGCTCTAACACTTGCAACCCTAAGTAAGCAGCTCCTAAATCTCCGGTCACACAAATGATGTCATTGTTTTTAGCGGTGCTTCTTAATACGGCATTTGCTTTAGCCACTCGACCGATAGCCGTTATAGAGATGACTAAGCCTGAGGTTGAAGTGGAAGTATCACCACCTACTAAATCCACTTTATAATTCTCACAAGCTGCACGGATGCCGTCATATAAACTATCAATGGCCTCTAGCGAAAAACGATTACTAAATGCTAAGCCAATGGTTATTTGTTCAGGCTTTCCATTCATTGCGGCTATATCTGAAATATTAACCGCTACTGCTTTATATCCTAAATGCTGCAAGGGCATATATGAAAGATCAAAATGCACGCCTTCAAGCAGCATATCGGTCGTAACCAGTACGTATTCATCTCCCATCGAGATCATGGCCGCATCATCACCAATCCCTTGAGCGGATGTAAGATTTTGCAACGAAAATTGCTTTTGTATGCGTTCAATCAGTCCAAATTCTCCTAAATCACTTAGTTCAGTCCGTGTTTCAGCCATGGGTAAATTCGTTTGGTCGGGTGTTGGGTTGGTTCGTCTGACAAAAGTACTACTTGGAGAGGATAGTAAGCGCAACTGCCCACTATTCTGGTATTTAGATTCAAACAAAAAGATCGTTATGAAAAAGTGGGTTGTACCTTTTGTCTTGGCTGCAGTAGTTTTTAGTTCATGTAGGGTTGAAAAGCCATACTATGAAACATCCATTGGAAAAAAGAAGCTGAAATATTATAATTCTATTCAGTATGGAGCGAAGAATCATCCGAAAATGAAATTTTGATTTTGTAGGAACACTAAATGTGCGTTCCTACAAAATTCAATGTTGTTACAATTTTTCCTCGCACAATTCTACCAACACATTATTGGTCGTTTTAGGATGCATAAAAACGATTCGTTTATTATCCGCCCCATCTTTAGGCTTGTCACTTAACGGCCTAAATCCTTTATCCATCGCTTCGTTTACAGCGTTTTCAAGCCCCGATACTGCAAATGCCATATGGTGCAAGCCTTCTCCTCTTTTTTCTATGAACTTGGCGATGGGAGAATCTGCCCGAGTTGCCTCAAGCAATTCTATTTTTAATCCTCCTATATCGAAAAAAGAAGTCCTGACGCCTTCAGATTCCACTTTTTCAATCTTGTAGTGAGGCTTTCCTAAGAGCTTAGCAAAAAGTAGGTTTGATTCGTCTAAGTTCTTGACGGCAATCCCAATATGTTCGATTTTATCCATAACTGAAGATTAATAAGGTTTTGTTAATTTTGATTGAAAATTGTGAAACTTTTCACGGTTTTTGAAAGTTTTAACAAGCAATGTCTAAGAATACTCTCGAAACGACCAGTGATGTACATGTTGAATCCGCACGTGTACAACAACAGATAAAGGATTATTTGGGGCTTCGTACCAGCGATCTGATGTTTGAATATAGCACCGTAGATGGAAAAATTAAATTGGATTTGATTACGATTAACCCACGTCATAGTCAGTCATTTCTTTTTCACACAGAGAAAGGAGCCGACAAAGTGGATGCGCTCAAGAAGATGTGGGATTATGTTCAGAATTATAAGGAGAAAGAAAATTCATACACGATCCAATGGGTAACCAAAAGTGATAGTGAACTTCATACTTCTTATTTTAGGGCTGGAAACATTTTAGAAGCTTTGGAAAAGTTGTATTATGGTAGAGACCGCAATACAATTACTGTGTTTAGTGTTGTTTTAAATCCGGTCGCTTAGTGTTTAACTTAATAAAGAAAGAGCAATGATCAATGTAACCGATAAAGCGAAAGAGAGAATTCTGAATCTACGTACCGAAGAGGGGAGAGGTCAAGAACAAAACATCCGGGTTTCAGTGCAAGGCGGAGGTTGTTCTGGCTTGATGTATGACTTAGGGTTTGATGCAGAAATAAAACCAGCAGATCAAATCTTTGAAGATAAGGGCATCAAAATTTTAGTGGATAAAAAGAGCTTGTTATATCTTTTGGGCACCACGCTCGATTTTTCAGATGGACTAAATGGAAAGGGATTTCAATTCATCAATCCAAACGCCTCCCGTACTTGTGGATGTGGAGAGAGTTTTTCAGTCTGAGTTTTTAACACTTTCGCATTTAGTTCAGAGCATCTCACTTCAGGATGCTTTCGTTTTATTACTTAAAACTGATTCGAATTGAAGAATTGTCTTATTTTAGTTTGTATTCTTTTTAGTGACTTTTCATTTGGTCAAAGCACTACTCAACAATCACTTTATTGGATTCGTTACTACAATCAAACTCAATTCAATTCAAAATACACGTTACATATTGAATTAGACGAGCGTAGGCTCATCAACCCAGATCGACAGTTTCAATTATTTGTTCATGCCCACCTTCATAGGCGATTTTCTAAATGGATTGATGCGGCTGCAGGGTTTACCTTTGCGGGCACCAACGCTACTAAAAACCCCCAGCTTATTGTTCCTGAGTTACGGCCATTTCAAGAGATAAATGTTAGCCAACAAATAATTAAAAAACTTCAACTTCAGTTTCGTTATCGACTGGATGAACGATTTATTCGGAACTATGATAAACTTGAATTACAAGATGGCTATGGTTTTTTTGTTCGCCATCGGTTTCGCATACAATGTAACGTAGAAATAAAAAAGTTTGAGAATGATCGTGCTATAATACTTAAGCTTTCTGAAGAAATAATGTTCAATCAAGGGAATGGAGTTTCCAGAACGTTTGATCAAAACAGAGTTTATTTAGGTGGTGAATTACAATGGAATAATAAATGGGCTACCGAGTTGGGATATTTAAACTTATTTCAATCTAGTGGCGAGGTGGATTTTTTTACTAGAGATGTTATCAGGTTAACCGTCTATCACCGTTTGTCACTTTTGGCTAAGGAATAGAATTATTGGAGTACTGCAATACATTTCAATTCAATCGCAATAGGTGTAGGCAACGCATTTACTTCTACCGTTGTGCGACACGGCTGTGTTGCTCGATTTGGAAAATAGGTTGCATAAATTTTATTGAATATCGGAAAATCTCTTTTCATATTAGTGAGATAAACGGTTACATCAATCAGATCTTCCCACCGCGAGCCGGATGCCTCTAATATCAATTTTACATTTTTAAACACGGAATGGCATTGCACTTCGATATCGTAGGCAGCAACAGCTCCGGTAGCATCCATTGTTACGCCTGGAATTTCTTTGATGCCTTTTTGACGTGGTCCTACACCTGACAAAAAAAGTAAGTTGCCTACTTTGCGAGCATGAGGGTAAGCGCCTACGGGCTCCGGTGCCTGATCAGATGATATTAGTTGACTACTCATTTTGGTATTATTGAATTTCAAAAACTACACTACTCCACATGCTTTGGTAATCGGCACCCGGTTTTTCTGAGGGGATCATTTTAACAGTACTCACCATCCAGGGACCTTTCGAGTTGAGCGGAAAAGTAATGTTCCCGTCTTTTTCAGTATACATGTTTTGTAAAAAGGTGGTGTTTCCTATTTTATTCCAAACCTTCACCAGCTGATTGATAACTGGTTTTCCATTCACCAATATTAAACAAGATAGGTAGTCACCTGATTTAATTGAGTAAGGATTTTTGTTGGGAATAATTTCTACGGGTGTACCAATTTTCTTTTTATAAGTGTCAGTTACCTTATTACCGGTCTGAACCAACAGCTTTACAAATCGACCATAAAATTCCTTGCCGGGTTTAGTTAGTTCGTTATTTTTTTCACGGAGCTCATAAATATTTTCCAATCCATCTTCCTTTAAGTAAGCATTGAATTTTTCTGCTTCCAATTCAATAAACGCATAATTGCTCTGCATTGTAATTAGCTGTGTCCCCTCTTCCATCATTTTAAGAATCACTTTATCACGCGCCTCCGGTTTTACAAGTTTCTTAATATCGGTAACTTTTACACCGGAGTGTAATTCAAGCTTTTCTACCCTGTGCTTTTTCAAATCCCAAGCCTCTCCTTCAAAGTTCTCGCCCACCATCAGGTTAAACTTCAATTCTTCGCCTACTGCTACCCGATATTTTCTTGGCAACAGCCAAAACTCATGAGCGAGTGCCCATGTTCCACAAGTGATTAATAAAACAATCGAAATCAATCTTTTATACATCGTTCTTCCATTTTCAAATCAGCCAATTAACAAATCAGTTAATCACCGAATTGACTAATTCATCAGTTCTTCAATCGCTTCCGTTTCAATCGGGATGTTCTTCATCAAATCAAAATTCTTATCCTTTCCAATCACCACATTGTTTTCAATGCGAATACCCAACCCCTCTTCTTTGATATAGATACCAGGCTCCACTGTCCAAACCTGACCTACTTGAATTTTACTGTGCATATTTCCTACATCATGTACGTCTAAACCAAGCATGTGAGATGTGCCATGCATAAAGTATTTTTGAAAGACTGGCCTTTCAGGTTGTTGATTTTTGATATCTGTTTTGCTGATTAATTTTAACTCGACTAATTCTTTCTCTATCAATTGTTGAATCTCTTTATGGAATTCAAAATAATGCACGCCCGGTCGCAACATTTTGATGGCTGCCTTTTGAACTCGAAGGACTGCATTGTAAACATCTTTTTGCCGTTTCGAGTACTTTCCGTTTACCGGAATGCTGCGTGTTAAATCCGCATTGTAGTTTGCGTATTCTGCACCTACATCCAATAAAAGAATGTCTCCATCTTTGCAAACTTTATCATTTTCAATGTAGTGCAACACACATGAACTTGCACCGGAAGCAATGATCGGTGTGTAAGCAAAACCTCTTGACCCTTTTCGTAAGAACTCATGGGCGTATTCTGCTTCTATTTCGTATTCCTTCACTCCAGGCTTCACAAATTGCAGCACTCTTCGGTAAGCTGCCTCCGTGATATCACACGCTTCTTGCATCAGATCAATTTCTATTTTTGATTTGATGCTTCTTTGTTTGCTAATGACCGGTGCAACGCGCTCGTATCGGTGCAGTGGATAGTGTTTTTGGCACCAATCAATAAACCGGGCATCACGAGTTTCTACTTTACTATCAGCCCGATAATGTTCGTTGGTATTCAAATAAACATTCTCCACGCCACCCATCGTCATCATGTGGTGAAAAAGTTTTTCAAATTCAGATAGCCAGAGAACCATTTGAATGCCAGTCAATTTGCGAGCTTCTTCTTTGGTTAGTTTATGACCTTCCCAGGTGGCGATTTGTTCATTGGTTTCTTGCACAAATAAAACTTCTCTGTATTTTTTGTCTGGAAAATCGGGGCAAATCACGAGGATGCTTCTCTCCTGATCTACACCGGTTAAATAGAATAGATCATTATTTTGTCGAAAAGGAAGGTGTCCGTCTGCATTGGTAGGCATGGTGTCGTTGGAGTTAAGCAGAGCCAATGAAGCAGGCTTTAATGCTTTTGACAATTGTTTTCGATTGTCAATAAATAATACAGGATTAATTTCTAGGTATCTCATAAGGTCATAAGTCGGATGGTAAGTTACTAAAATGACAATCTTCCAAAAAAGAAAAATCAACCCGTTTTTAACCTTCTCAACACATCATTTTATCCTTACCTTTGCCCTTTAAAAATCTTGAATAAATGACGGGAATGAAGAATATCCGCAATTTTTGCATCATCGCGCACATCGATCATGGCAAAAGCACTCTTGCGGACAGGCTTTTGGAGTTTACTGGTACCCTTACCAATCGGCAAATGCACGCGCAGGTGCTCGATAATATGGATCTGGAAAGAGAGAAAGGGATTACGATCAAGTCCCATGCTATTCAAATGAACTATAAGTTTGAAGGACAGGAATACACCCTCAACTTGATAGATACCCCGGGGCACGTAGATTTTTCGTACGAGGTTTCCCGATCGATTGCCGCGTGTGAAGGAGCTTTGCTTATCGTAGATGCCGCTCAAGGTATTCAAGCACAGACTATTTCAAATCTATACCTCGCTCTAGAGCATAATCTTGAGATCATTCCGATCTTAAATAAAATTGATTTACCGGCAGCAATGCCAGAGGAAGTCACCGACCAAATTGTGGATTTAATCGGCTGCGAACGTGAATCCGTTTTGAAGGCCAGCGCGAAAGAAGGAAAGGGAATTGAAGAAATATTAGCGGCTGTTATCAAGCGAGTCCCTTCCCCAAAAGGAGACCCGAAGGCGCCATTGCAGGCTATGATTTTTGATTTAGTTTTCAATTCGTTCCGAGGCATCGAAGTTTACTATCGGGTTTTCAATGGCACCATGCGCAAGAACGACCTACTTCGATTTGTGAACGCGGGCAAAGAATACGGGGCAGATGAAATTGGCATTTTGAAATTAGACAAGCACCCACAGCAAGAGATGAGTGCGGGCAACGTGGGCTATTTGATTTCGGGTATAAAAGTGGCCAAAGAAGTAAAAGTAGGAGATACAATCACCCTCGTATCAAATCCGGGTGAGGCTTTACAGGGTTTTGAAGAAGTGAAGCCAATGGTGTTTGCCGGGATTTATCCGGTAGATACAATTGAGTTTGAAGAACTGCGCAGTTCTATGGAGAAACTGCAATTGAATGATGCTTCTTTAGTTTGGGAGCCGGAGACATCCGCTGCGCTTGGTTTTGGTTTCCGTTGCGGATTTTTAGGAATGCTGCACATGGAAATCATTCAAGAAAGGTTGGAGCGCGAGTTTAACATGACGGTGATCACTACGGTGCCAACCGTTCAATTCAAAGCCATGCTTACGAATGGTAAAATGATTGAGATCAACGCGCCTGCAGAAATGCCTGATCCGACAACGATGGATTACATTGAAGAGCCTTTCATTGCAGCTCAGATTATCAGTAAGTCTGAATTCGTTGGTGCCATCATAGGTTTGTGTATGGATAAGCGTGGGATTATTAAGAATCAAGTATACCTCACAGCCGACCGTATAGAATTGTCATTTGAAATGCCCTTATCTGAAATTGTATTTGATTTCTTTGATAAACTCAAATCAATTTCAAAAGGATATGCTTCGCTGGATTATCAATTGATCGGCTTCCGCGAAAGCGATATGGTGAAGTTAGATGTGATGTTGAACGGAGACAAAGTGGACGCGCTCTCTGCGATCGTACATCGTGCTAAATCGTATGATTGGGGAAGAAAATTATGTGAAAAATTGAAAGAGCTGATCCCACGGCAAATGTTTGAAATTGCTATTCAAGCGGGGATTGGACAGAAAATCATTGCTCGAGAAACCGTGAGTGCTATTCGTAAGAACGTGATCGCTAAATGTTATGGTGGCGATATTTCCAGAAAGAGAAAGTTGCTGGAGAAACAAAAGAAAGGCAAGAAGAGAATGAGGCAAGTGGGCAATGTGGAGATTCCGCAAGAGGCGTTTATGGCGGTGTTGAAGATAGATTGATAGTGGAAGCTGGATGTTAGAGGCTGGAAGTTGGATTGTGTGAGTTGAAATTTTTGATGGATTAGAGTTAAATTTGAGTTATGACAACGTTCACGATTTCAATAGACGAAAAGTCGAAAGAGGGTAAGGCGATCATTGCGAAGTTGAAGTCTTCTTCGAGTGTGAAAGGAGTATGGCCACGATCCAAGCAAGCCAAAAAG
>JANPBK010000217.1:0-5474 GCA_031430395.1 Cyclobacteriaceae bacterium | reverse complement strand
ATGTATTGCTTGAAAAAGGAAAGCAACCCAATGACATTCAGGCAGCACTTACAAAAATAGAACAAAATCATTTTACCACACTCACTAATCCCGACACCCAACGAAAAGTAAAATACAAGCTTCAGCAGCTGATGAACATTACACCTGGCCCATTTATCAACAACATGATTGGTCCATTTCTGCCTTGGATTTTCGTGTACTTCTTTATTGGCCTGGCTGGCGTGGTGATGCTTACTTCCTGTTTTAATTTTACCAATTTGTCCATTGCACGCTCATTGACACGTGCTCGTGAAATTGGCGTGCGCAAAGTAACGGGCGCCCTGCGCAGTCAAGTGTTCATTCAGTTCTTATCAGAGTCTGTGATGGTTGCCTTGCTTGCCCTCGGGTTGGCTTTGGTAATGTTGCTTGCCTTGAGGCCATTGATGCTTCAATTGAGCTTGGCGCGAATGATGCATTGGGATTTAGAAGCTAATTATGTAGTGTACGCAGTGTTTTTCGTTTTCGCAATTGTGGTGGGCATTCTTGCCGGAATTTTCCCTGCAGTGGTATTGAGTAGTTTCCAACCTGTGAAAGTGTTAAAAGGACTAAACTCCATGAAACTTTTTTCGAGTATCCGCTTGCGCAAAACATTGTTGGTAACTCAGTTCACCTTCTCCCTCATATTTATTCTTTCCGTCATCGTAGTATTCAATCAGCTGCAATTGTTCCTACGTGCAGATCATGGATTTAACATGGAAAAGAAAATAGTGGTTGGATCGAGCAGTGCTTCTGCATCAGTACTTAAGACCGAACTGTTGAAATACAGCAACATCGAAAATGTATCGGCTGTTTCGCATATGCTGGCTGCCGGCTCTATGTATGGCGAGAGTTACAAAAAATTGCTAGAAGAAAAAGACTGGACAGATCTAAGTTACTACTCCACCGATGAAGATTATCTCAAGAACTTAGAAATCCCCCTGGTGGCAGGAAGGTATTTTAAGGATGGAGACGGTGCATCCAATAAGAATCTAATAGTGCTGAATGAAAAAGCAGTGGAAGCATTCCATTTCGATTCTCCGTTAGATGCCATTGGGCAGGAAATTATTTTGCAAAAAGATTCATCGCGCAAGCAAATCATTGGTGTGGTGAAGAATTACAACCACCAAATGTTAATGGAAAAAATGGGACCAATGGCATTGATTGATAACCCGGAAGAATACCAACTGCTACAAATAAAGTATTCAGGCACGTACG
The DNA here is from genome assembly GCA_031430395.1 of Cyclobacteriaceae bacterium. Lineage (GTDB taxonomy): Bacteria > Bacteroidota > Bacteroidia > Cytophagales > Cyclobacteriaceae > ELB16-189. The sequence continues at coordinate 4,241 of JANPBK010000217.1, read as the reverse complement.
AAGAGGCGGGCAAAAGTGTTGAAACGGCTTGGGCGAAGGTAAATCCTTCTTTGAAAGTTGATTACAAAGATTTCTATGCTGAAGTACACAAACTCTATGATATTCTATTTGGCGATCTAGTAGGTTTGTTGGGAGTGATTTCCTTTCTCGCTATTACCATTTCTTGTTTGGGCTTGCTCGGTATGGCCACCTATTCAACTGAAACCCGCTTAAAGGAAATTTCTATCCGCAAAGTCCTAGGTAGCAGCAATGGTTCATTGGTTTATTTGTTATCAAAGGGTTTTGTATCCATTTTGCTCATCGCGATTGTATTGGCTGTACCGGCTGCTTACTTTATTAACAACTTGTGGTTAGAGCAATTGGCCTATCACGTTTCCGTGGATGTATGGACTATTCTGGTTGGTGTGCTTGCATTGATTATTTTCAGTGGCCTAACGATTGGCTCACAAACCTGGAGAGCAGTGTTTGTTAATCCGGTGGATAATTTGAAGGGAGAGTAGCAAATAAGAGTAAAGCCATTCAACTGGCTTTACTCTTAAGCGTATGCTGGATTCTACTCTATTTATTATGACCCAAAGTGTTTCAACTTCACCACCTCTTCGGGTCTTAAAAATCGCCACTGCCCGCGAGACAACTCTTTTTTATCTAAGCCCGCGTAGACCACTCGGTCAAGTTTTACTACCTGATAGCCTAAGGATTCAAAAATTCTTCTGACTACGCGGTTCCAACCAATGTGCAACTCAATGCCTACCGTCATTTTATCATCACTTACAATGGCGAGGTCATCCACCATTGCTTTGCCTTCTTCTAAGTGAACTCCGTCTTGAATTTTTTGAAAGTCGGCCTTGGTGATGGGCTTATCTAATTCTGCTTTGTAAATTTTTTTAGCCTTGTATGAAGGGTGCGTCAGTTTATCGGCAAGTTCTCCATCATTAGTAAGTAGCAACAAACCTGTTGTATTTCTGTCTAACCTTCCTACCGGATAAATCCGTTCTTTGCCAACATTAGAGACCAAGTTCATTACGGTGTTCCGCTCTTGCGGATCATCGGTGGTCGTAATAAACCCTTTCGGCTTGTTCAATAATACATACACAGGTTTTTCAGCCTTTAGTCTTTTCCCTTCATAGCGAACATCATCCGTGCTTTTTACTTTATGTCCCATTTCAATAATGGTAACACCATTCACGGTTACTAACCCCATTTTAATAAGTTCATCAGCCTCTCTTCTGCTACCAACTCCACTGTTGGCCATAAATTTGTTGAGCCGGATTAGTTCGCCTTCAGTTTTAGGTTTTTCTTTATAGGTAGGTCTTTCCGGTGCTTGTGAAGAGGCGATTTTTGATTCAACAAATGATGGCTTTTTTACAACTTCATTACGAGAAAATTGCTTTGGTTTTTCATCGCTGGAATCAAATGGGCGACTGCTCCTACGAGCTGGTTTTTCATCGCTATCTTCCCTTTTTTCAAATTTTGTTTCCGCTTCAAATCCACCTTTGCGAAAGGGTTTGTCATCCTCTCTTTTACCATATGGTTTGGAAAACTTTTTAGGTCCTGAACTTGAACTAAAAGACCTAGGTTCTTTTCGAAAGGGTCCTTTGTCTTCACCTTTTGTAAACCGCTTCGGCTTATCTGAATCAACTCCTTCGTTGCGTTTACCGAAAGGTCTGTCGCCCTCATCCTTTTTTGTATAAGGACCTTTTGCAAATCGATTGGGTCTAGCCGATCCTGAATCAAATGAGCGACTTTCTCCAAATGGCTTAGAGCTTGTTTTTCTAAATGGTCTGTCTGAATTTTCACCTCCTTTTTCAAATGGTTTTGAAAAACGTCTGGGTCTTTCAGAAGAAGAGTCATCTCTTTTCCCAAAAGATCTTTTTGGTGAGTCACCAAGAGGTGTGCTAAAACGAGATGGCCTGGAAGAGCCAAAGCTTTTGGGCTTATCATCACGACTACCAGAGGACGATCTTTTTGGTCGGTCGAAATCGTTTCTCTTCTCAGTCTTTTTTTTGTTCAAAAAATTCTTTTCTGCATCTGATCGCTTGCCAAATGAGCTGGGTTTTTTCGAAGGTCTTTCTGCGCGTGCCATAATTAGTTGATTAATGAACGTATGGGATAATTAGCGAATAATGAATCAGCTAATATATAGTTGCAAGGTATAGAAGAAGAGAATGAAAGGCTAATGGGTAAAAGGGCGCGTCAACTCGTTAATTGTCGGGCGTTTCTCCAATGGTATTTACTTCATTGGTGAAATCTTTGGGAGTTGGTAGTTCCGCGATATCGTTAATGCCAAAATACTCCATAAATTTTGGACTTGTGCCATAAAGAATAGGTCTGCCAATGGTTTCAGCTTTACCCAATATTTCAATCAATCCTTTATCCAATAATTTTTGAATAGCGTAATCACAATTTACACCCCGAATATTTTCCACTTCAGTTTTGGATAGAGGTTGCTTGTAGGCAATAATTGAAAGCGTTTCCATCGCAGAGGTGGACAATCTTTTTTTTGATTGCTGTTTAAGCATGATACCGATACTTGCCTGATAGGCAGGTTTCGTCAAAAATTGATATCCGCCTGCGGCTTTATATAATTGAAATGAAAATTCTTCAGCTATAAATTTTTCTTCAATGCGTGCAATGGCTCCTTCAATATCTGCTTCAGGAACATCCGCATTAAACATTTCTGAAAGACACGCCTTTAAATCAGCGACTTTCGTTGCGGTAGGCGAGCAGAAGATCAATGCTTCTATGTGGTTTTGTAAGAAATCCATTTTTTATTTTTTCTCTTCACCTTTCTCAGTTGATTGAAAGATGATTTAATGTTAGCTAATTGCGGAGCTAATCTTTCTTCATCATTTTAGCTTCAATGGACTGCGTGGTATGTGGCACAGCGATTAATCGTTCTTTAGAAATCAACTTGCCTGTAACAGAACAAATGCCATATGTTCCGTTTTTAATTCGGACGAGTGCATTTTCCAAATTTGTAATGTATTTCAACTGGCGTGCAGCCAATTGACTTAAGTTTTCCTTTTCGGCTGTTTCTGCACCGTCTTCTAAAACTTTAGTGTTCCCACCTGAAGTACTGTCAGTGCCGGCATCGTTGGTGCGTGTAAGAGTATCTTTCAAAATCTTAAATTCTTCGCGTGACTTGCCCAGCTTGCTATAGATGAGTGCTTCAAACTCTTTCAACTCGGCATCACTATAGCGGGTTTTGTCGTCCGATACAGTTGAAGGATGAGCGGGCTTATGAGCAATAGGTCGTTGCGTAAGGATGGGGAAGATATTGAGTTGGGAAGGAGATAGCTTCAAAGGACCAGCGGCAGGCTTATGAGTTTGCGTTCTCCCATCTGTTCTAACCGGTACAGGGGCTTCAGCCTTTTTAACAGCCTCTTTTTTCTCAATTGGTGCCTTAGCTTTTTTTAATTCAACCTTTTTTTGCTCTACTTTTTTGAAAGCTATCTTCTTAGAAGTGACCTTCACCTCAACCTTCTTGGTCACTTTTTTGGATGAAATAGATTTCTTAGGGGAGGCTTTGGCCACTACTTTTTTAGCGACTTTTTTGACTGATGCTGCCTTTTTAGTTACTGCTTTAGCTTTAACTGATGGGGCTTTTTTCGCTTTAGGCGCTGATTTCGCCTTTTTTATACTTTTTTTGGCAGGTTTTGCCGCTTTTTTCTTGCTCGATTTAGCCATAGATGTCCTTTGTTCAAGGGTTTAAAAAAGATGCGCAAAAATACGGGGTCAGGCCTGAAACAAAAAATGTATTTGAATTAATTAACAGGACAGGTCTTTATTGGCCGCCTGCAATAATTACCCTTTTTCTAAAGGTGCTGACTATCCCTGACAGGTCAAAGACCTCGAGCCAAACCACGTAATAACCTATCCGAGCTTTTGATCCATCATCCCGATCGCCATCCCAGCGAAGGAATCCCTCAAAGCCAAGTGTCTGGTTGTTGGCAATGGTTTTAATAAGACGCCCTTGTTGATCAAGTATTTTTACATTTGCCACGAAGCCACTCTGATCAAAGTGATAATTGATTTTGGTAAAATCTTGTCCGTTTTGTTGAGTTGAAAAAATTTCTGGTTCTATAAGAACAGCGTTTTCATTTAGGATAGATTCTGGACGAGAATTTGAATTGACATAGCCGGGTGTTGCAAAACCTGAGGATGCGTTTGCGGATTTCCAATTGCTTGCCTCATGGCTATTTGATGAAACTGAAATTCGCTCCAAAGAAACCCCTTCCTTG
>JANPBK010000216.1:0-7085 GCA_031430395.1 Cyclobacteriaceae bacterium | reverse complement strand
ATTCTAGGGATTTAAATCCCCTAGAATTTTCTGGTTAGATAGTTATTAATTCTTTACTTCGTTTGATAAACATAAGTCTTTATCAACGCGAAATTCTTTACACAAACCCAATTCTTTTATGAAAATTAAATTGTTCGTAATGACATTTTTATTGATGTCATCAATCAGTTTTGCGCAAAAAAAGGAAAAAGCACTGACCAAGTCGTCACCGTCACCAGAGAAAAAAATCAATGCTTCGCTTACATCACCTGTAAAAATAACTTCAGTGGAAGGCATCACCGAGTATCGGTTGGCCAACGGATTAAAAGTATTGTTGTTCCCGGATCCATCAAAGCAAACCATCACAGTGAACATCACTTACATGGTGGGCTCCAAGCATGAAAATTATGGAGAGACCGGGATGGCTCACTTATTAGAACACTTGGTTTTTAAAGGGACACCAAATCACCCTAATATTCCGCAAGAATTAACGGCACATGGAGCGCGCCCTAACGGAACTACGTGGGTAGACCGGACTAATTATTTTGAAACTTTCAATTCTACAGAAGAGAATTTAAAATGGGCCATCGATTTGGAAGCAGATAGAATGGTGAACTCTTTCATCGCAAAAAAGGATTTGGATAGCGAGATGACGGTAGTAAGAAATGAATTTGAAAGTGGCGAGAATAGTCCTTTTCGAGTGTTGATGGAACGAGTAATGTCAACAGCATTTCTGTGGCATAACTATGGTAAATCAACGATCGGATCTCGTGCCGATGTGGAAAATGTGCCCATTGACAAGCTTCAAGCTTTTTATAAAAAGTATTATCAACCCGATAATGCGGTGCTGTTAGTGGCCGGAAAATTTGATGAGGCAAAGACATTAGAGCTAATCGTTCAAAAATTTGGGATGGTACCTAAACCATCACGTGAGATTTCGAAATCATATACATTAGATCCGATTCAAGACGGTGAAAGATCAGTTACATTGAAAAGAGTAGGAGATGTGCAATTAGCAATGACTGCTTACCATATACCGGCAGGCTCTCATCCTGACTATCCGGCAATCGAAGTTTTAGCAAATATTCTTGGCACTGAGCCTTCAGGCAGACTTTATAAAGCACTCGTTGATACAAAAAAGGCAAGTTCTTCAGGGGCATTCTCTTTCCAATGGAAAGAACCTGGCTTGTTATTAACGTATGCGGAAGTGTTAAAAGAAAACTCTTTGGAAGATGCGAAAACAGCGATGTTGAAAGCATTGGATGAAGTGGCCACAACGACTCCTACAAAAGAAGAAGTGGAGCGCGCGAAAAATGAGTTAATTAAGCAAATAGAACTAGGCTTTAATTCTTCCGAAAGAATTGGATTAGAGATAAGTGAGTTTGTTGGCATGGGCGATTGGCGGATGCTTTTTGTAAGTAGAGATCGGGTTAAGAATGTAACCTTACTAGATGTAAAAAGAGTTGCCAAACAATATCTAAAACCAGATAACAGAACAGTAGGTGTATTTATTCCTACAGAAAAACCGGAACGTTCGGAAATCCCGGCCACACCAGATGTAGATGCATTGGTGAAGGATTATAAAAGTTCGCAGACAATTGCGCAAGGTGAAGTTTTTGATCCGGCTCCTGCCAATATTGAATCTCGGACTCTTCGAGTTGAACTACCAAATGGAATGAAGTTAGCGATGTTGTCAAAGAAGACAAGGGGTGAATCTGTAGAAGCACGTATCACGTTGCGCTTTGGTGACGAAAAGTCTCTTCAAGACAAAGGTACGGCCGGAGAATATGCTGCCAGCATGTTAAACAAGGGTACTTCTAAACATACACGTGAACAAATTAAAGATGAATTTGATAAACTAAAGTCAAATGTATTTATAGGAGGAGGGGCAACGCAAACGGTGATCAATGTAACTACCACAAAACCAAATTTAGTGGCAACTTTAAAATTACTTGCAGAAGTATTAAGAGATCCAATCTTTCCGGCAGACGAATTTGAAAAAGTAAAATCTGAGGAGTTAGCAAATATTGAATCGCAAAGAAGCGAGCCACAGTCAATTGCTTTTAATAAAATCCAAAGACACGTTACGCCATTTTTAAAAAGTGATCCACGTTATATCAGCACATTTGACGAAGAGGTGGCAGGCATTAAGGCTTTAACGATTGATGAAGTAAAGAAATTTTATAAAGAATTCTACGGAACGAATAATGCAACGATGTCAATAGTAGGTGATTTTGATTCGAATGAATTAAAAGCATTGAATACGGAATTGTTTGGGAATTGGAAGAGTGCACAGAATTATACCCGCATTGTTAACAAAGCGATACCTGTCCAGGTTATGAATGAATCTGTAGAAACACCAGACAAAGCAAATGCCTTTTTTGTGGCATCGTATAATTTTGACTTTAGGGATGATCACGCTGATTATCCTTCGATGGTGCTGGGTAATTTTATGTTGGGAGGCGGTTTCTTAAATTCTCGATTGGCTACACGCATTCGCCAGAAAGAAGGGTTAAGTTATGGAGTAGGATCGCAATTTAGTGCAGGTGCACTTGATCCGGTTGGTTCCTTCTTTGCTTTTGCAATTTATGCACCGGAGAATGCAGATAAATTGGAAAAAGCCTTCAAGGAGGAAATTGAAAAGGTTAGTGCTGATGGATTTACGGCCGAAGAGCTAATAGCTGCTAAATCAGGTTGGTCCCAATCGCGTACAGTAAACCGGGCGCAAGATGGAGGCCTAGCCGGTACGCTAAATAATTATTTATTTATCAAACGAGATTTGAAATGGGATGAAGAATTCGAAAAGAAAGTGATGGACTTAACGCCAGAACAACTTAATGCGGCCATGAAAAGACATCTCAAGCTAAGTGCTATGAATATCGTGAAGGCAGGCGATTTCGCAAAAGCGAAGGCAAAGGCTGCCGAGAAGAAGTAATCCTTGGCTTGACTAGTTTTCAATAAGTATAAAGCCCCTTATTTCATGAGATAAGGGGCTTTTGTTTGAAAGGATTAACAAAAAAAGGGGAAAACGTATTTTCAAAGGTTGTAATTTCCGATAATCCTCAACATCTTTGCAACCCTTTTAGAAAAAGGTATTAATCATCATTTTATGAAACGTACGTATCAGCCTTCCAAAAAGAAAAGAAAGAACAAACACGGATTCCGCGAGCGCATGGCGACAGCCAATGGTCGCAGAGTGCTTGCAAACCGCAGAAAAAACGGTAGAAAGAAGCTTACTGTTTCTGACGAAGGCTCTTCTAAGATCAAGTAATTAGGTAGTTTTCGCATGTGGTGCGAATTTAGGAGCTAAGTGAAACGCTTATATTCTAATAAAATCAATCCCGATGTGAAATGCTCACATTTAAAAAAGAAGAACGACTTTCGAGCGAAAAATATATAAAGGAACTCTTTGAAAAGGGTTCCTCTTTTTATTTACACCCATTTAAGGTCATTACATTAGTCCATCCAAACCAATCCGGCCTCAATCAGATACTGATTTCTGTTCCCGCTAGAAATTTCAAACGAGCGGTAGACAGAAATCTGATTAAGAGAAGAATCCGTGAAGCGTATCGCCTGCACAAGCATGAATTGATTTCCAACCAGAATTGGTTGATTGCGTATATTTACTCTGCAAAGGAAATTTTACCCTCTCAAATCATCCATCAAAAGTTTCAGTTAACGTTTAACAGGATTGGCAAAAATCATGAATAGAAGATTTAAAATAGCAGGATGCGGCCTCATAGGTTTGTGCGCATTACTCTTTGCGTTCACAGCTCCTACTGAAAAATATTTTGAAATTGGTAAGAATCTGGAAATATTCGCCATGCTCTTCAAAGAAGTAAACACTTATTATGTAGATGAGGTAGATCCTAAAAAATTAGTTGAGACCGGAATCGTTGGGATGTTGGAGCAATTAGATCCGTATACAGATTATATTCCAGAAGAAAGTAAAGATGCATTTAGTATTCAGACTACCGGGCAATATGCAGGTGTTGGCGCGTTGATAGGTATCGTCAATAAGAAAACGGTAATAACTATCCCATATTTTGGCTTCCCGGCACATCGTGCTGGGCTTCGAGTGGGTGATGAGTTCATCACGGTAGATAACAAGGATGTTCAAGGTAAACCGACCTCAGTGATTAGTAGTTTGCTCAAAGGAAATCCTAAAACCGAAGTAGAAGTCGTGATGAAACGATATGGACAAAAAGATAATATCAAAGTGAAATTAACGCGTGAAAAAATTAAAATTAATAACATTACATACCAGGGTTTAATAGATTTGGAAGTAGGGTACATTAGGTTAGACGAATTTACACCGGGTGCTGGTAAAGAGATGATTGAGGCGGTTGAAAATTTAAAAAAATCAGGTGCTAAGAAATTAATTCTTGATCTACGGAATAACCCGGGAGGCTCATTATATGAAGCGGTGAACATTGTGAATATCTTCATTCCAAAAGGCAAGGAAGTGGTGTCTACGAGAGGGAAAGTTCAGGAATGGAATAAGACGTATACCACACTAAATATGGCAGTGGATACTGAAATTCCGCTTGTTGTTTTAACCAGCTCTGGCTCTGCATCGGCATCAGAAATTGTAGCAGGGTCCTTGCAAGATTATGATCGAGCAGTACTCATTGGACAAAAGACATTCGGTAAGGGATTAGTGCAGACCACTCGACAACTTGCTTACAACACTCAATTGAAAGTAACTACAGCAAAGTATTATATCCCTAGTGGTAGATGTATTCAGGCATTAGACTACGCGCATCGCAAAAGTGATGGAAGTGTCGGAAAGTTTGCTGATTCTTTAAAACAAGAGTTTAAAACAAAGGCTGGTCGAAAAGTATTTGATGGGGGAGGACTTGATCCGGATTTGAAAATCAAAAATGAAGGATATAGTTCCACACTTATTGAATTAGTAAACGCAGGATATTTATTTGAGTATGCCAGTAAATATTGTAGCGAAAATCCGGAGATACCAGTCTCTTTGAAAAGTTTTAAACTATCAGATGACGATTATAAGAAATTCGCTGAATGGATAAAGGCACAGCAATTTTCATATTCAACCGATCTGGAAAAGCGAACGAATGAACTAGTGTTGGCGGCCAAAAGTGAGAGATTCTATGAAGACTTGAAAGGAACGTTAAACGAATTACAAGCCAAAGTAAATCAATATCATGCATCAGATGTATATAGACTACAAACCGAGATAGCTACGATGCTTGAAGAGGAAATTGCTTTCCATTATTTGTTAGTGAATGGTCAAGTTGATGTCTCACTACATCGGGACCTTGAAATAAAGGAGGCTGAAAAAATATTGGATGATGCTCTTTCCTTTAATAAATTATTGTCACCAAATTAAATGGCCTTGCTGCTGAGCATCGAGACATCAACAGCAACTTGTTCTGTTGCGATTCATGAAGATGGGCGCCTTTTACATTCTATTAATAACGATGTTCCTCAGTCTGCGTCTTCTCAGTTAGCAGTCATGATCAATAAGGCGTTTGAAGTGACTAAGATAATTCCTCACCAAATCCAGGGAGTCGTTGTTGCTTCTGGTCCTGGTTCGTATACAGGGCTTCGCATAGGTATTGCTACAGCCAAAGGGATTTGTTTTGCGCTTAAGGTTCCTTTAATTGCGATAAACACATTGCAGTTACTGGCCTATCAGTTTCATATGGCTCATTCGATGAAAGAAAATGATTTTCTTAATTTGGTTGCACTTTGCCCAATGTTGGATGCCCGTAGAATGGAAGTCTATTGTTTATTAGTGGATTCAAGCCTTTCTATAATTGAACTTACGCAAGCTAAGATAGTTGAGGAAAGTAGTTTTGATGAATGGCTTAGTAAAGGAAAGATATTTTTTTTTGGAGATGGGGCTGAAAAATGCAAACAAGTTATCAAGCACGCGAATGCTCATTTTGTTGCTGGAATAGTTCCTTCTGCGATCCAGTTGGGTGAGATGGGTAATAAGAGTTGGAATCAAGGGTTGTTTGAAGACATAGTATCTTTTGAACCGTTTTACCTAAAGGATTTTCTAATAAAAAAACCAAATCCACTTTAATTCTGTTGCATAGTTCGCGATGATTGAAAAACCTCAAGATAATTTGGATCAATCCTCTATTTCAGTAGAGGGCAGTTCGGAAGAAACGATCACTAACCGTGTCTCTAATAGCCAGCTGGTTACTTTAGACTTGGAAGAATTTTATTCCGATGGTGAACGAGTCCTTTTTGATATTAAAAATTGGCTTTTCCAAGCGCAGATATTAAGAGAGAAGGATTTTCGAATGTCAATTAAAGCACATGATTGGACGCAATATCAAAACAAGTTTGTTGCGATTACTTGTTCTGTTGATGCAATCATTCCAACATGGGCATTTATGCTTGTTTCAATTTCGCTGAAACCCTATGCTAAATTTGTTTTCTTTGGATCCTTGTCCCAACTGGAGATTCAGTTATTTATTAAATCATTGGATATGTTGGATTGGAAAAAATTCTATAATGCCAAAGTAGTAATTAAGGGATGTAGTAAAGTGGAGGTTCCTGTGGCTGTTTATGTGGAGGCCGTTAACCGACTCCAAGGACTTGCTACAAGTATAATGTATGGTGAACCATGTAGCACGGTACCACTTTATAAAAGAGTCAAAGGTTAACTGTAATCTATTATATAGAACACTCCTTTCACTTCTCACAGGTTGGACTCTGTATACCAAGATGTCACATCATTTCAAGTTTTCAGGCAAATTCTAATTCTATCGAATTTCAGATTTTAGCTTTCGAAACTCTAAGGAATAGACAGGCCTTTCATTAGTTGCCATTGCTTTTTTTGGATTACTTTCTTTAGGCGCTTTTTTGAGGGAATTGGTGCGTAATTAGGCTATATTAGACCAGAATCGCATAGTCTCTTTTATTATAAAAAAAATTTATCGTTACAATACATTGATAGTCAGGGATGTTTTCCCTGCCCATAAAAACTTTTATGTTGGTTAGTTGCAAAGCGAGTAATAGATGTTACCTTTGCACTCCCTTTTAGCGAAAAGGGGAAAATTGGGTTGAAAAGCTAGTTTTAGAGGAGTCTTGGTTATTAGGTTAATGAGTAGCCACATTTA
>JANPBK010000215.1:0-5213 GCA_031430395.1 Cyclobacteriaceae bacterium | reverse complement strand
TGAATGGCAGAGACACTTTCATTCGCCCGAACGTCCACAACGGTGGAGTAAGTATACAGATGAATGTTTTTTGCTTTGACAATATCGTCTTTATACACTTTGCTGAATCCAACACCATCCATACCACTTGTTGGACTTAGTTGCCACATCTTGTGCCACACCACATTTTCATCTAGCGGAAATGGATTCATGTCTGGCATTTCTTTTTGCCAGTATTCTAAATCGTACCGGTAGGGTCCCAACTTTAGCTTCTCATTAGCTCTCGCATAAAATGGATCTAAATCTTCTCTCGTAATCGGCCAGCCACTATTAGGAACCCAATCTCGCTTCATAAAATCAATTTCGTCAAAAGGTGCGCACATCCCTGCCCAATGACCTGTGGTGCCTCCAAAATAAGAAAGGCGGCTGGATTTTAATGGATAATATTTTTGGCCTGTTGTTTTTCCTTTGTAGAGATCCTGTACTTTATCATCATACTCAAAGCCACCACTTTCAAGCAGAATTACTTTATGCTTGGTGTTTATCCAATCCAGCGCCATGCTGATCCCAGCTGCGCCTGCTCCTACAATGCAAACATCACCTTCTATTACAGAATTGTTTGGTAAGTTCCTTGCGTCTATATGCATATCCTATTTCGTTGGAGGTTCAATGGTAGAGGACAACGCACACTGTCGCGCCTCCGTCTCTGATAAAATCCAACCATCCACCAAAACGGTGCGGCCCGATTTGAAATCTTCAATCGATTTATTCTGTAAGGTACTTCCGTCTGATAAGAGATTGACTAGCGTTCTTACCCTGCGTTCTTCAGGGGTTTGTTGGATGTATTTTTTTCCAATAGCTTGTATTTCATGCATGTCCCATATCAACGACAACGATGATGGTTGAGCCAGCAACGGATCGTAGGTAACATCACCAAAGTAATAGGAGTAAGTGGGAATTGAAACGGCAGCTACTCCCGCAGCGCCAATTAATAGGAAGTTTCTTCGTTTCATTGGTAGGGATTTTTGTTTTACATACTCAATATACAAAAATTAAGCACTCTTGGTAGAATTGACAATCAAGAAATAGTCTGACTACAGCCCTAAGCATCTTATAGATTTCATGTTAAATCACTATTTTTAATCCTTTCTTAGTTTACGCTCTCCGATATGAAAATTGTACTTATTCTTATTCTTGGTTTGGTATTGGTGGTGATTTTTTTTCTGGTCTTCATATTTAAGAATCGTTTGGGTAAACCGGTCAACGAAGCGGTTTCTGACTCTTACTACTTTGACCCCAAGGGAAATAAAATTATCTACTCACCAATGGGGAATACGTTTGAATTAGGTTATACCGAGACCGAAGCAGACGCAGCCTCATTTGTAGTACTATCAAGGTATGCTGGAAAGGATAGCGAGAACGTTTATTGGAAAGGCAAAAAAACACTGGCTGATCCCGCCAGCTTTGTCATGGATTCCAATAGAATACCAAAAGACGATTTGCATGTCTACTTTCCCGGTGACAGCCCCGATTCATTATATGTAATCGAGGGGGCTGACCCCAAGACCTATGAGTCCCTTCCAACTCTAAACAACGTATATTATCACTATTGGGCTCAGGACACTTCTTCCATCTTCCTTGACGGAAAGAAAGTTGATGCGGACAGAGCTACATTTGTTTGTCTAAACACCTCCATTGCCGCAGACGTCTCCTCTATTTACTCCATTGAGCCATCCGGCACACTTACAGTCGGCAATCCAGGCGCAACAATTCTTGTGCACAGGGGCACGAAACCTGCAGGTGAAGCAAAAGCAATCAATGAAAGCTACGCGCGCATCGGCCAATCAATTGCCTTTTCAGGTTGGAAGAATAGATTTGCCTTACTGACCTTCGATCAAATTAATTCCATCCGTGTGGTGGATGAGCGAAATATTTTTATTGACAACGTTCTGGTTAGTGACGGAAAAAAAATCGAAGGAATAGATGGTGCCAGCCTTGAAATCATTCAACGCGATTATTTCAAAGATAAAAACGGTGTGTACTACGATGGTGAAAAAATTCCGCTTGCCAACCCGAAAACATTTGTAGTGGTGTATGAAGAATACTCCAAAGACAATCAACAAGTATTCTACAAACAAGACGTGCTGAAAGGCGCTAACCCCACCACGTTCACCTATGACTTCGCAACCAGCATTGCGACCGATGGAAAATTATCGTTCAAAGAGGGTCGGGTGGTGACTGAGAAAAAGTAGATAGACGAAAGCATCGATTTCAAGAAACCATTTATTCGACAAGATTGAAGACACACTTTAATCGTGTTGAAAGCTGATCGAGTGGCTCGGCAAATGGCGTATCAAACAGTCTATAAATTTGTTCTGCAAAAGTGTTGTCCCAAATCCAGCGTTCAATTGGCTGCTGTTGCGAAATATTTGAAAATCCAAACACGATGCTTAGGATAATAACGAATATGGAGTTTTTCATGATATTGTTGGTTAAAAGGTTGGTTGACTGAATAAGTAACTTATCTGAGAATACATTTTGAATACTGAATTACTCGCTACGCACTAAATGTTTTTTGGCTTTCCGCATGCATATAAATTTGCTTACCTAATGGTTTTAAGGAATTTGAAATAACTTTCTCTTCTTTTACTTTTTCTGAAGTGAAGTTGTCATGTTCCGCATTCGCAGGAAGTGGAATAATCTTGGTATCGTATTTTAAACTCAATCTATCAATCGATGACTCGATAAGAATGAATACACCCTTCAAGGTTAAACCCCCGATGAATAAAAATGCAAGAATACTCATGGCTTCAAATCGGCCTTGGCAGCCAGCTTAAATAAATTTTGAACAGGAGCAATAGCAACAGGTTGTAAATTAAATCCCTTAACAATGAGCCAAATGCCAAGTGAAAATTCAAAGAGAGCGACTGGAACAGCAGACAGCGCTGCCAAGGGGGAAATTCGGTCTATGATACCAAAAAGAATTGCGATATAGCCAACTATGAGCAGAGGAGCTCCAATGATTCCGATCAGGGAAAGAGCGCGCGGCACCAAGCGTGATTTGTAAAGAAGATATCCAAGCAACATGTCACAAATGGCTGGCATGAAACTTTGGCCTAGCAGGAAGATGCGGTCATAAAGGGATATAAGTGCGTGGCTCGTGGCCAATGCATCAACTCCAACTCCAGCCTGCCGTAAGCTTACGATTGACAAAAGGAATGACACGCCAACGAAGATCGTAGAAGATTCCAGAATTCGCGCGGCAACGAGTCCAAGCGCAGCTTCTTCATTCTGCTTCTTAAGCACGGGGAACAATACTATTGCGGTGGCTATGCCGCAAAGAGCCACGATGATCTCCAGGACACCACCGATGATTGCAGGAGTGTCTGGTCCAGAGCCCAGGATGTAGTTCCGACCATGAATCTCACTATATAATGCGAGGGTTGGGATGGACACAAAGGTTAAGAGATATAGCACACCTGCCGTTAAGGAAGTCTTCCGGAGCGAACTCATTTTGTTTCGTTCTGCTGGCACACTTGTGCTTGACAAAGTAATTTTAATGGGATTCATTTTTATATATTTAAAATTAATAGGATGGCATTTGCCAGATAAATAAAAATAGTTAGATGAAGGATTGGAAACTGTTATTTTCTCCCAAGTGGATTAGTTTTCCACGGCTTAGCAAAATGCAAGGCGATGATAAGACTTCGGTTATACATTTCGCTATAATTTGCAATATTGGTCAAACCGTAATTGTATCTGATGTCCAATCTTATCGTCTTCCTTTTAGTATGGAAAGTATAACCGCCACCCATTTGTACGCCAGCCTCCCAGCGCTTATAGTTTTCAGCTGAACCGTTAAATGAAAGGTCTGAAGTCGAGTTTTCATTTTTCTGTGATCCATAAAAGTTATAGGCAATAGATGGCCCTGCATTCAAATGAAACCTGCCAAAATGAACACGAGCCAGCACAGGCAATTCCAAGGTGTACAATCGGATATTTGTATTGGAGGTAGTCAATGGATTGTTAGCGCTTAACTCACCACCCTTCATAAGAAAGTATAGCTCAGAGACCAGTGATAATCTTGGAGTAATGCCAGCTTGCAATGACACTCCGACTTGCGCACCAAGAACCGATTTCTTATAGTCTGCTAAGGCGCTATTTGATTTTCCGTAATTCAAGTTGGTACCCACCACATTTAGCACAAGGTCTAAATAGGTTTCTGTTAGTTTAACTTTCTTGATTTTTTCTGACCCTGATTCATTTGTTTGAGCAAATGAAATTTCGCTTAGGATAATCATACCTAGTATGAGCCCTACCTGTAGATTTTTTTTCATAATTCTTTTTGTTTGCTCAAAAGAACTTGAAATGGTAAGGTCCTACAATTCAATTATGCAAAGCGAGGGGATGTGTCTGCATAACGAGGTTTTCAGCCTGCCAAATAAACAGAGGTTTATTGATTGTTGTTGATGAGTTGAAAGAAAGCCTCTTTGTAGGTTTCAGAAATTGGGATCAACTGGTCTGCGATTTTTATCCTGCTCCGCTCAATGCTTTCGATTTTACTTAGCGCAACCATGTACGACTTATGAACTCTGCATACAATACTTGAAGGGATTAAAATTTCAAGCTCACTGAAATTCTGCAAGGTCATCACTTTACTATTTTTATTGATCGTATGGATTCTTCGGTAGTCTCTCATACCTTCAATGTACACAATGTCATTAAGCATGATTTTTTCCAATCGATTCTCTGTCTTTATGAAAATAAAATCTGGCTTGGATTCAGAAGCATGACGAACCAAATTTTCCTGAGCTTTATTTACGGCCTGTAAAAATCGATTAAATGTAAAGGGCTTTAAAAGATAATCTGTTATATGCAGCTCGTAGCCTTTTAGTGCGTACTCTTGATAGGCGGTAGTAATTATGACTTGGCTTTCTATTTTTGAACTTTCCAGCAATTCGATACCAGTTAATTCGTCCATATTGATATCCAAAAAAAGCAAGTCTACTTTGTTGT
Source organism: Cyclobacteriaceae bacterium (assembly GCA_031430395.1). Taxonomy (GTDB): domain Bacteria; phylum Bacteroidota; class Bacteroidia; order Cytophagales; family Cyclobacteriaceae; genus ELB16-189. Next base: position 218 of record JANPBK010000215.1, on the reverse strand, counting down.
TGTTTAGATACGCCAAGCCGGTAAGTGCATTGTCGAACGTTCCACTTAAATGCAGAAACGGAACTTTATTAACAAAATCCTTTGTCTTTTCGAGCGCCAACGGCTCATCTTCAATGATGATGCAAGTATATTTAATCATTGGGAATTGTTAAGTTGATGCTGTACAGTTCATTATATCTATTTACCTCCAATGTATGTTTTCCAGCATAAATAAGATC
>JANPBK010000214.1:0-15945 GCA_031430395.1 Cyclobacteriaceae bacterium | reverse complement strand
CACCACTATCCCAAGGCATTCCTGGTTTTAGTTTTTTCACCTGATCATTAAATTTCTTTACAAAGCTTTCAACGATTGAGTCGTGTACAAAAAGAATTTTTAGTGCTGTGCAGCGCTGACCATTGAACGATAGAGAACCGGTGATGCATTCATTCACTGCGTTATCAATATCAGCATCGGATAAAACAATGGCTGGATTCTTTGCATCCAATCCTAAAATAGAACGTAAGCGATGGGGTTTGGGATGAAGTCGCTTCAAGTCATTCGCGCCTTTATTTGTTCCTATGAAAGCAAATACATCTATTTTACCTGTTTCCATCAGTGCGCCAACAGTATCGCGGCCGCGACCATAAATAATGTTAATGACACCGGCCGGAAAGCTATCTCGGAATGCTTCCAACAACGGCTTCACCAATAGCACCCCATATTTGGCAGGTTTAAAAACGACAGTATTACCCATTATCAGTGCGGGTATGAGAGTAGTAAAAGTTTCGTTCAGGGGATAGTTGAAGGGTCCCATGCATAAGGCGACACCTAATGGCACACGCCTGATTTGTCCCATGAAGCCTTGTTCTTCTATTAAATTGGCGGCTCTTCTGTCTTGGTCTTTTAACGCTTTAACGGTATCAACAATATAATCACAGGTGCGGTCAAATTCTTTTTCAGCATCTTTTAGTGATTTGCCAATCTCCCACATCAAGAGCTTTACCACTTCGGCTCGCTTGGTGCGCATGGCTGTCAAAAATTTTTCGATATGTTCAATGCGTTTTGCTACGCCCATGGTGGGCCACGCTCCATGCCCAAGATCGTACGCAGCCACTGCGGCATCTAACGCTTCAAGTGCTTCATATTTAGTAAGTAGCGGAGTGCTGCCAATTATTTTTTGAATAAGTGTATCTCCCTTTTTTATAAACACCGGGCTCGCCACTTGATTGAGCGTACCTGTCCATTGACGAAGCGTTCCATTAATAAGGTATTCACGCTGTTCTATGTAAGCGTTGATTTTATATAGTTCAGGTATGGCTGATTCTTCCGGAAAGAGATTAGATAAAAAAGTACTCATGGTATAATTTTAGAAACGCTAAGTTACTGATCTAAATCTAAATGGCTACAATAGAAATTCCGGACGAAGTACCTAACCGATCCGCTCCAGCCAGGATTAATTGAATGGCATGTTCTTTTGTTTTAATGCCACCGGAAGCTTTAACACCAACTCCAAGTGGTATCGACCTCTTCATTAATTGAATGTGTTCAACTTTTGCTCCACTGGGCGCAAAACCGGTAGATGTCTTTACAAAGTCAGCACCCGCATCCACACAAATTTTGCAAGCTTCTACTATTTCATCGTCAGACAAATAGGCTGTCTCGATAATTACCTTCAATGATTTTTGGTGATCATGCACGAGTTTGCTGCACTTGGCGATTTCAATTTTCGTCCAGGGATTGCCGGATTTAAAGGAAGAGATATTCCATACCACATCCACTTCATCAGCTCCATTGTCGATGGCGATTTTGATTTCATCCAGTTTGGTTTCTGTCATGGAATAGCCTAGCGGAAAACCAGCTACCGTAACGAGGATTATTTTTTCTTTTCCAATTTCACGTTGCGCACGCTTTACCCAAAAAGGGGGAACACATACGCCCAGGAAATTATATTGCTTGGCCTCATCTACTAACTTATCAATATCTTTAATAGTTAGCGTAGGATGAAGGTTGGTATGTTCAATATAACGAGATAATACTTGAGGGGTCATTTAAGAGCGAAGGTATACAAAGTACGAATTGCGAAAGACAAAGTACAAGATAAAACTCGCTCGTATATTTTAAATTATACCCGTTACCTCATCATTTAATGCCGAATTCCACATTCCTTACAATATTTCATTTCAAAAGGTTTATGTTTTTTTGGCTTGTGCTTATGGCCGAAGAAGGCAAAATTTGAATATTGCGGCTTTGCCAATTCTTTTAACATCCGCTGTTTCTCCTTGCCGACTTCCTCCATTCGTTTGTAGTATTCATAGCGGGCTGTGTTCTCTACTTTGGGTCGTTTGAAAGACAAACGCTGTCTACGTTTTTCTTTACGTGTTAGATGAATCCGGTGGGTTTGAATTACCCGTTCCTCTTTGTCAATAGTTTGTTCCCTATCGCCTTTGGTGTTATCCTGTCCGCTCGCCCATAGCGGCAATAGCATTGCCACAAAGGCAGAAAAAAACCTCCACTTGTTTTGCATAGTGGAGGTATAACGGAGGGAGTTGTTCTTTATTTTTTAACTCGTCTTAAATTGAGTCATGGTTTGTTGCCTGCGGAATAGCCAGGGCGCGGTTGGGTCTTGTTCTTTCCAAAGCCCTTTACCTTTATCCCGAGCCTTTTCTTTGATGGCTTCAAATTCTTCTATGAGTTGCTTTTCTGAAGTCCAGGCCAAGCCTTGTTCTAATAACTGCTCACGGGGATCTTCTCCATCTATTAGAATAATTCCTAAACGATTTCCCCATCTGTCTTTTCCTTGAATTTGAACGCTGACATTTTTTTCAAGAATTAATTTTTCCAGAAAACGCTTTGCTTTATCACCATATTCTTGTCCCAGCTCTGGGCTGTCAATACCATACAATAAGATTTTGTACGTCTCATTATCGTTCGTATACACTTCCAGTGTATTACCATCGATCACCGTGACTACTTTTCCGGAAATCATCTCCTCTGCCCACAATACGGAAGACATCAAGAGACCTAAAATTAATACCCCAGCGCTTTTCATATATCCGTTCATTTTAGTATTCATGCAGTAAAGTTCTATACTGTAACCTGCAATTCAGCGACCAAAACAACCGTTTGCTGTCAGATGTAATATTGGAAATTGATCTACAATGCTTTTGATAGGAAAGGGGCCATTTGGGCAATGATTTTATTGAAAATCATCATACGAAGGAATTGCGTAGTGTCAGTTTACTTTGTTATTCGCTCAAAGTAATGAGTAGTGACTTCCCGAAGTGGGAATGGTTATCCCGAATCGACTATTTTTTCTTACAGTATTGGTCTACAGAGAATTTGGCTTTCACGTCTCCGAGTTCAATCGCTTTCGTCCAATCGGCACAAGCCTGCTCTTTATTTTGCAACTGATAGTTGAAATTGCCGCGTTGTTTATAAAAAGAAGCCTCCTTTGAATTGATGGCGATCGCTTCATCTAAATCAGATATTCCCGCGCCATAATCGTCTAATTCCGCTTTGCAGTTCGCTCTTCCATAAAATGCGGCAGCATCTTTCGGATTTAACTTAATTGCGCGATCGTAGTCTGTTTTAGCAGACTCATACTCACCGTTTTCTTCTTTAATTAAAGCACTGTTATAATAGAGATCTGAATTATTTGGCTCAAGTGCGATGGCTTTGGTGATGTTATCAGAGGCACTCTTTCTATTCCCTAATCCCAAATAGGCGCGTGCCCTTTCTTGATAAAGCTGAATAGTATTTTCTCCAGCTTTTAAAGCTTCATCAAAATCCCGCACGGCTAATTGAAACTCTTGTTGCTCGGATAGAGATTTACCCCTTTTAAAGAAAACACTTTTATCGCGGTTACCTCCCAAGATGGCTTTGTCTAAATATTCTTGTGCTAACGGGTAATTTTTCATTTCAAAATAAGCCTCCCCCAGCTTTTGGTAGAAGCTTGCATCTGGCTTTTGAGTTAGTTTTTCCACTTGCCGCAAATCCTGAATGGCGGCATCATATTTTTTTATTTTGAGATAAACTTCTGACCGATTTTCATAAGCCTTTACATAATCATTTTTCTTGAGGATTGCCATTCCGTAGTCTGTGATCGCGTCTTCGTATTTTTCAAGATTATAATTTGCTTTGCCGCGATTGTTGTATAATACGAAATCTCGCAACCCACCAGTAATAGCTTGTGAATAATCTGTTAAGGCTCCTTGATAATTACCCCCTTTGAATTTTGCATCTCCTCGATGGTAATAGGCAGAGAATAATTGCGGATTCTTTTCTAGGGCAGTATTAAAGTCTGCCAAGGCACCATCCAATTCATTATTACTGAGTCTACAAAATCCTCGCATATCAAAAGCAAGCGCTTCGTTCAACCCATTGACAATAGCTTGCTCTAAATCGGGCAATGCCAATTTGTATTCTTGTGTATTAAAACGACAAGCCCCTCTTTTGAAAAAAACTTCGGAAGAATTTTCTCCCAATTCAATAGCCTTTGTGAAGTCGGTGACTGCTTTCGTGAAGTCTTGTGTTTCATAGTATGAATTTCCCCGAGCAGTATAAATTTGCTTTTCTTTAGAGCCTCCATCAATGGCTTTGCTCAATTCGTTGATAGCTCCTTTGTAATCTTTTGTTTCGTAGCGTGCCATTCCACCAAGTGCAAAATCATCTGGGCTTCCTTGGCCATTGGAGGTAATCAAAGCGATGTCAGCAAGTACTTTGATCCAATCTTTTAACAAGCAGTTGGCAGCGGCCCGGTTTTTTAAAGCGGGCAGGTAATTCATTTTTACCTGTAAGGCTTTGTCAAAATCAGCCAGGGATTCTTTGGTTAGTTTGGAGTTTAATTTAGCTTTTCCTCTATTGTTGTAAATCATTTCATCATTGGCTCCGAGAGTAATAGCTTTGTCATAAGCGGCCATGGCTCCTTCGTAATTTGTGTCTTTGAATCGACCATTGCCAACTTGAAAATAGACGTCTTTGTTTTTACTTCCAGCCATAATTGCTTTTTCAAGATTGAGCAAGCCTTCTTTGCTTTTTTCTTGTTGCATATAGGCAATGCCAACATTTTCTAATGAAATGATATCCGGTGAGCCAGTTTGAATTATCTTTTCTAAATCGGTGATGGCATTTGCGAAATCCTGAGATTGATAAAATGATTTTCCTCGCTTTTCATAAAGTGCCATTGGCTTTTCTCCACCTGCTTCTGCTAACTGAAAAGATTCAATGGCTAATTTAAATTCATTCGCATCAAAGCGTAAATACCCCAAATAAAGATTCGCTTTCGCATCTTTTAATCCGGATTTTACGGCATTTTCTAAAAAGCTTTTCGCTGCTTGCTTATCATTTAAATGATATTTTGAAACGCCAAGCATTTTTAACAGTTCGACTGATTCGCCATCACTTGTTTTTACCTTTTCAAGGTCATCGATGGCGCCTTTGTAATTCTCTAAGCTGAACCTAACGGTTCCTCGGTTTAAAATGGCTTTGCTATAATCCGGCTTAAGTACCAATGCTTTTTCAAAATCCGCTAGAGCACCTTGTACATCTCCTAAGGCAAGCTTTGCTTTCCCACGATTATTGTAGGTCACCGCATCAGCAATCGGAAAACTGATTGCTTTATCATAATAGTTCAGGGCATGAGAGAAATCATTTTTTAAAAATTTAGCATCCGCCACATTTTTAAATGCTTCGTATTCTGAAGCGCCTAGTGAAATGGCTTTTTCTAAATCTTTCAATGCGTTATCAAGATCTTTTAAATTAAATTCTGCATTGCCTTTGTAGAGATAAATTTCTTTGGAATTGATTCCTAAGGAAATGGCGCGGCTTAACGATTCAATGGCACTTTTATAATCCTTGGTAAAATATTGTGCAGTTCCGAGTTGATCAAATACCTCTTTATCACTGGCGCCTAATGAAACGGCTGCAGCAAGTGCATTCGCAGCACCGATATAGTCGTTGGTTTTTGCCAAACTTAATCCAAGCATCTGAAACACTTCTTTATCTTTTACTCCTTTGCCAACTACTTTATTGAGAGCATCCGCAGCTCCTTTGAAATCAGCCAGGTTAAATTTAGCTGTTCCAATATTTTGATAGAGGTTCTCATCACTACGTCCGCCCGCTATAATTCTTTCAAAATCTGCTATGGCACCTTTCCAGTCTTTTAATTGATACCGACAATCGGCACGGTTTTCAAGGGCTTTATCATAGTCTGGTTTTAGTTTTAGGGCTTCATCAAAATCAGCCAATCCCCCCATAATGTCTTTGAGATTTGTTTTTGCTTTTCCACGATTGTTGTATAGTATAGGATCTTTTTTGCCAGTTGTAAATGCTTTATCATAGTTGAGGATTGCTTCCTTGTAATTCTCAAGCCGAAACTTTGCATTACCCAAATTGGCATAGGTTTCAAAATGATTGATCCCCATTTGAATTGCTTTTTCTAAATCTGTAATACAACCTTGGAAATCTTCGAGTTTGTATTTGGTGTTACCTCTGAATTGAAAAAGCTCTGCTGTATTGATTCGCAACTTTACAGCCTCATCAAAATCGGTTTTGGCTTTTTCAAATTCATTGAGCAGAAAATAGGTAATGCCTCTTTTGCTGTATACCTCTTTATTACTAAACCCGGTGGCAATCAATTGTGAAAATTGTAAGGAAGCCTCCCGATAATTTCCTTGTGCTAATTTCCCAACAGCAGTATTGTAAATGACTTGTTGTATCGAATCTTGATTTTGAGCCAATGCAAGACTGGGTAGAACAAATAGAATGAAAATAAATAAACGCATAGTTAAATTTTGAAACTGTAAAAGTATGGAAATGCGCTTTCGAAAATGATGGAATTGCTTCGCAATCCTACGTAAGAATTATTTGCCTATTTCTGGTAGTTTGAAGTGTGGGTTGTAGATAATTCCGAAAGGATTGCCCCAAGGGTCTTTCACCATGGCTACCACAATTCCTTCGCCCACATCTTGGGGAGATTCTAATTCAGTGGCTCCTAAATCAAGTAAATGTTGATACGCTGTTTTAACATTTTCCACGCCCCAATAGCAACTAACAGCATTGGATTTAGACGTTAGGGATTCCTCTGGCGTAAGACCTAATTCAAAACCTCCTACTGAAAAGCCAACATAAAAGGGTTGATCGAAATAAGGTCCATGACCAAGCACCTGCGTATACCAATCCTTGGCTTTCGTAATGTCCGGAACTTTATAAATGGCAGTCCTTAAGCCCTGAAAGCTCATTTTTGGCTCTATTACTTGGATAATACGATAAAAACATAGTATGCTGTGAATCCAGCTATAGCGGCTAAAAGCAAATACCCAAATACCCTTGCTCTTTTGTAATAGCCCTTAATGTTCATCCTCAAAGATACACTTAGACAGCCATTAAAGAGTAAAGTTGATAAATTAGGTAAGCAAATGCGCCCAATGCAATCAGGTACCCAAAAACACGAGCTCTTTGATAGTAAAATTTCACTCGAAGCATACTCATAACCTATTGATTTTAAATTAAGTAATGTGAATGTACAAATTATTACTTAAATCAGAAAAGATTCCCGACAATCACGCTAAATTAGGAGTCTAAGCAACATTCTATCCGCGGAACGGATTCAGAGTAACCGGAAGACAGGATATACATTTTGGTTTATTGCCCCAAAGTGTTTAATCACTAAGACGTTTATACAAGAATAGACTAAACGCTTTTCTTATTAAATGGAAGTTACGATCTGCGTGTTATTGCCTAATAAGATTACTCTTTTCAAACCTTTTTGTGGTAATAATGACCACTCCGTTTTTGCCTTTTTCACCGTATGGCTCAATATCAGCTTTACTCTTTAAGACATTAATTCGGCTAATATCAGCAGGATTAATAGAGGAAAGTGTTGAATCATCCTTTAATTCCACATTATCTAGAATGTATAATGGGTTTTGCTTAACGAGACCAAAGCTTGCTTCCTTAGATATTTCTGTCTTTTTTAATTTAGTAGTCATCATGACCACGCCATTAATTCCCTTCTTTCCGTAAGCAAGTAATCCTTGTTCACCATTTAATATTTCCATTTTTTCTATATCAATGGCATCAATTGTTGTAAAGGCTAAGCTATCTTTTAGTTCTATGTCATTGAGAATATATAGAGGGCTTGGTTTAATAAGCTTATATTCTTTCTTACGATCAATAGATTGGATTATCCTCACACTTTGTGCTAATGTGTTGGTTAAGGTAAGAATTGAGCAAACTACCAAACAAAGAATCTTATTCATGGCGTTGATGATTATATAAATAAAGATAAAGCTTTTTGATCATGATTGATAGGTGTCCACAATATGCTGACTAATGATTCTATACATTTCAGCCACTGCATGATCGTCCTTTAAAAAGTCCAGGTGTTTATCCAAGATCTCTAAGTCACCTCTGCTAGCAGGGCCAGTTTGAGCATTATTTGGGCCTAGTGCTAGACTTTTCTGAATAGTCTCACCAATGAGAGGCCTAAGCCACTCAAAATCCATGCTATTTTGTTGCAGGATGCTCTTCGAAATAGCAAGCATATGGTTGGTAAAGTTGGATGCAAACACAGCAGCCACATGCAATGCCATCCGGTCGTCAGATCCTATTTTAGCCACCTGATTACTAATTGCTTTAGCCATCAATAGCAAGAACTCATCTGTCTCTTGATTTTGACTTTCGATAAAAATAGGGATGCTTTTAAAGTCAACCTTCTTCTGCTTGCTAAATGATTGAAGTGGATAGAAAACCCCAACGTTAGGAGTGGCAGAAAATTCAAGTTCACTCAACGGCTGACTGCCAGATGTATGGACTAAAATGGCCTCTTCCGGAAGAATGATTTCTTGGGCAATGCTTTTAATCGCTTCGTCACTCGCGGCAATAATAAAAATGGAAGAGCTACTGGTTGAAAAATCGAGCGTGGCTTTTACTTCAGCTTGATATAACCGTGATGTAAGTTGTTCTGCATGTTGCGGATTACGGCTGTAGATCTCTTTTACAACAAAACCCGCATTATCTAGAGCAGGCGCTAAATGCCAGGCCAGATTTCCAGAGCCAATGAACGAAACGGTTAATTCTTTTCTCATTTAATAAAACTAATTAAATATGATGAAAGTCAGTTGTCTACATGGAATTCACTGATATCTTTCGGGCATAAATTATAAAAAAATGAATCAGTTTATGTCAGCATCAGAAGCCGTAAAATTAATTCAATCTGGAGACAGGGTATTCGTACATGGCAGTGCAGCCACTCCAACAATGCTGCTGGATGCGCTAGCAAAGCGTTCAGCTGAGTTGAAAGAGGTTGAATTGGTTGCTATCAGCATGTTAGGAGACTTAGAAATTGCCAAGCCAATCTATCGCGATAGTTTTTACTTTAATTCTCTTTTTGTTTCTGCCACGATCCGTGAAGCGGTACATGATGGACGTGGAGATTATATTCCCATATTCTTGAGTGAGATTTCCAGACTATTTGAAAAGAAGATTCTCCCTTTGGATGTAGCGTTACTACATGTTTCGCCACCGGATAAACATGGTTTTTGTTCGATGGGTGTTTCCGTAGATGTTGTTAGGTCAGCGGCTAAATATGCTAAAAAACTGATCGCCCAGGTGAACCCCAACATGCCTCGCACCCATGGAGATGGTTTTATCCATGTAAGCCGATTTGATGCAATCGTGGAGTGTACAGACGCGCTTCCTGAAGTTTCCTATTCAAGTCAACTGACAGAAGAAGATTTAACGATAGGAAGAAACATTGCCTCATTAGTAGAAGATCGTTCTACTCTTCAATTAGGGATTGGATCGATTCCGGATGCAGCCTTAAAAGCCATGGGTCATTGCAAAGATCTTGGTATACATACTGAAATGTTTTCAGATGGTGTGATGGATTTAATCAAGCAAGGGGTTGTAACGAATGCATACAAAAAGAAACATCCAGGCAAAGTGGTTTCAGGATTTACCATTGGATCAAAGACATTGTATAATTTCCTTGATGATAATCCACAATTTGCCTTTTTGGATGCAAGTTATGTGAATGATACGCGCGTAATTCGAGCCAATCCAAAAGTGGTAGCTATTAATAGCGCGATTGAAGTTGATATTACTGGTCAGGTATGTGCAGATTCCATTGGCACGTACCAATATTCTGGAGTAGGCGGACAAATGGATTTTATTAGAGGAGCGGCCCTTTCAGATGGCGGTAAGCCTATCATTGCATTAGTATCAGCTACGAAGAAAGGTGTTTCAAAGATTGTTCCGGAGATTAAGTCTGGTGCCGGCATAGTTACAACCCGGGCACATATGCATTATTTGGTGACTGAATTTGGGACTGCTTACCTGTATGGAAAAAACTTGCGCCAACGAGCCTACGAGATACTAAAAGTTTCTCATCCTGATCATAGAGAAAATTTAGAAAAGGTAATTATCAAACGATTTGGAAGTAGAATGCATCCGGTACATTGACGGTAGAATGAAAGAAATGAACGGCTAACTCCATTCTATTGGGCTAACTACTAACCGTAGCTCGACAGATTTCAGTTAATTTATTGACCACGAAATCTATCTCTTCGAAGGTATTGTATTTGCTGAAAGAGAAGCGAATGGCGCCCCTTTTAGATTCCGGATATAAGGCTCCCAAAACATGTGAGCCGGTAGAAGCACCGCTCGAACAGGCACTACCTCCGGATGCAGAGATACCCTGCATGTCTAAATTGAAAAGCAACATTTCATTTTCTTCTGATTCGGGCAAGCAAACATTAAGAACAGTATATAGACTTCTCTCTAAGTTTGCTGAATCACCATGAAAGTCTACGCCCGGAATGGACGCTCTCAATTTTTCGATCATGTATGACTTTAATTTCTTGATTTGATTTTCATGCTCGTCCATTTCGCGGTAGCAAATTTCAAGTGCTTTCGCTAAGCCGATAATTCCATAAACATTCTCAGTGCCACCGCGCATGTTTCGTTCTTGAGCGCCACCGTGAATGAACTGATGGATTTTTTTGTCTTTGTTGATGTACATGAAACCCACTCCCTTTGGTCCATGAAACTTATGTGCGGCTGCCGTTAAGCCGTGTACTTTCAATTTCTTCATGTCATGGCGATAATGCCCCATCGTCTGTACCGTATCTGATTGAAAGTAGGCGTTGTATCTACTGCAAAGTTCTCCAACTTTTTCTAAGTCCAGGATATTGCCAATTTCATTGTTGGCATGCATGAGCGAAACAATTGCTTTGGGGTGTGCCTTGAGTAATTCTTCCAAATGCGCATAGTCAACATGGCCTTTTTCATCCAGCTTCACAAAATGCAATTTTATTTTTCCTTCCTTTTCTAAGGTTTCAAGTGTGTGAGTTACGGCATGATGCTCAATGGGGGTAGAAATAGCATGTTCGAGATGGTACGTATCAATGCTACATCGAATTAGTGTATTATCTGCCTCCGTACCTCCGGAGGTAAAAATGATTTCACCGGGCGTACAGTTTAGCAATTCAGCTACTTTTTTTCTGGCTGATTCGATAGCCGCGCGTACCTTGCGTCCATGAGCGTGAGTGGAAGAAGGATTACCAAAATCTTCCAGCATAAAAGGTTTCATAGCCTCAAATACTTCCGGATCAAGTGGGGTGGTGGCAGCGTTGTCTAGATAAACTCTCATGGGAACTCTGATTTTCGACTATGAAATTACTACTTTATGAATTCTTTTATATCGTTAATTATTCGTTGCGCTAATTCATCGGCCTTTTTCTCATTCTGTGACTCAGCATAAATTCGAATAATCGGTTCTGTATTACTCTTGCGCAAATGCACCCACTCTTTCTCTTTTTCAAAATCAATCTTCACGCCATCGGCAGTATTGATTTTTTCCTGGGAGTATTTACTTTTTATCTTTTCTAATACTTCGTCTACATTAATTTGTGGCGTCAGTTCAATCTTATTTTTAGAAATGAAGTAATTGGGATACGTTTTGCGCAACGCGGAGGCTGTCAATTTGGATTTGGCCAAATGAGTGAGAAATAACGCAATACCCATTAATGCATCTCGTCCGTAGTGAAATTCAGGAAAGATGACCCCCCCATTCCCTTCACCCCCAATCACTGCTTTGGTTTGCTTCATCGCAGTCACCACATTCACTTCGCCAACGGATGCTGCTGTATATTTTCCTTTTGCTTTTTCTGTCACGTCACGCAATGCGCGAGTGGAAGAAAGATTCGAGACCGTGTTGCCCTTTCGTTTGCTCAATACGTAATCGGCCACAGCAACCAATGTATATTCTTCACCAAATGGTTTTCCGTCTTCTTGTATCAATGCCAAGCGATCCACGTCTGGATCCACGACAATACCCAAATCATATTTTCCTTTTTTTATTACTTTGCAAATGGCTTTGATGTTCTCGGGCAACGGCTCTGGATTGTGGGGAAACTTCCCGGTAGGATCGCAATAAAGTTTTACAATCTTCTTTACCCCCAGTGCTTTCAAAAGTTCGGGTACCGATATGCCACCGGTAGAGTTGACCGCGTCCACCACAATCTTGAATTTTGAATTCTTAATTGCCTTCACATCCACTAATTTATTTTTCAAAATTAGTTCGATGTGCTTTTTGATATACATATGTTTCTTTTCGTAGCTGCCTAATTTCTCTACAGGCGCGAAGTCAAAGCTCTCATCAGAAGCAATTTTTAAGATAGTTGCGCCATCGTCTGCTGATATGAATTCCCCTTTTTCGTTCAACAGTTTCAATGCATTCCATTGGATGGGATTGTGGCTGGCTGTTAAAATAATACCACCCCCTGCTTTTTCCAAAGGGACAGCTATTTCAACTGTTGGGGTGGTGGATAATCCCAGATCGATCACATCCAAACCCAGGCCTTGCAATGTTGCGCAGACCAAGTTGCTTACCATTTCACCGGAAATCCGAGCATCACGCCCAATTACAATTTTTTTGCCTTGCCGGGATTTTACCCACATGCCATAGGCTGCTGCAAATTTGACGGTATCAACAGGAGTAAGGGCATCGCCCGGTTTGCCACCAATGGTGCCACGGATGCCGGAAATAGACTTAATGAGGGTCACGAAATTGAGTTAAAATGCGACCGCGAAGTTAAGGTTCTTTTGATGTCAATAAAAGGATCAATTTGGTGGGCTTAACCAAGAAATACTAGCCTTTTTTGATTTCAGGAAATGATTCAGCCTTCTCAGGATCGCCACAGGCTTCACCTGCACCTACCACTTTACCGCAATAGCCACAGGTAATTCCTTCTTTGGCCAGGAAAGGGCTTTGCGTGGCACAAGTCCCTCTGAACTCACCATCCTTGATAAAGAGCAAACGCACCGACATCAGTAAAAAGAATAGTGCAAAGACACCAAGGGAAAGAAGAAAAACTGTCATATCGATAGTTGTTTACGATAATTGAATGTCGAATTTTACAGGGCACAAAGATAACCAAAGATTGATTGAATTAGTTTACAACTCACTTGGATTTAACTTCAACTTTGTAATAGCGCTAAGCTCGGCCAGGGATAGAAGTGAAAAGCCTCCCGAGGCTTCGCTCGGGATAAACTCTCTCTCGCGGGCAAGCCGAGAGAGCTTGTAGGATAGCCCGCCTGAGCGCCAAGAAATACATAGAAAACCCGTTAGCCTAAAATGAAGAAACCATATTCTGCCCCTGATTTGCAACGCGAAGAAAAACTGAAAGCGTTCGACCGATTACTTACCGTGATGAATGAATTACGTGAGAACTGCCCCTGGGATAAAAAGCAAACGCTGGAAAGTTTGCGCCACTTGACGGTGGAGGAAACATATGAGCTTTCGGATGCGATATTGGAGGGCGACCTGAACGAAGTAAAAAAGGAACTGGGCGATGTGATGTTGCACTTGACCTTTTATGCGCGCATTGCTTCGGAGCTCAAAGCATTTGACATGGCCGATGTGTTGAATGGCATTTGCGATAAATTAATTGAGCGGCATCCGCACGTGTATGGAGATGTAGTGGCCGATGATGAAAAAGCAGTGAAGGAAAACTGGGAAAAGATAAAGCTACGAACAGGGAATAAATCGGTTTTGGAAGGAGTTCCTAAGTCGTTGCCAGCCATGTTCAAGGCGATCCGCATTCAAGATAAGGCGCGCGGGGTTGGTTTTGATTGGGAGCGCAAAGAGCAGGTGTGGGAAAAGGTAGAGGAAGAGATGAATGAATTTAAAAGTGAGTTCGATGGCAAGCCTGTTGAGTCAATCGATAAGGAAAAGGTGATGGCTGAGTTTGGCGACTTGCTTTTTTCATTGGTCAATTATGCGAGGTTTGTAAATATAGATCCGGAAGAAGCTTTGGAGCGTACCAATAAAAAATTTATCAAGCGCTTCCAATATCTAGAAACCGAATCGGCCAAAGACGGCAAGAAGATGGGTGAGATGAGTTTGGCGGAAATGGATGAGTATTGGAATAAAGCAAAAACAATTTAATGGGCAGAATCCTTGCAATCGATTATGGAACGAAACGCACCGGCTTAGCTGTGACCGACCCGCTACGCATTATTGCTACCGCGTTAGAAACAATTGGCACTGACGAATTGATTGACTATTTAAAAAAGTATTTTTTAAAAGAAACCGTTGACGAAGTAGTAATAGGTATGCCCAAACGACTGAATAACGAAGATTCTGAGACGGCACCTTTTGTTCGAAAGTTTGTAGAGGTTTTCAAAACTACTTTTCCAGACAAGCCTATTACATTGGCCGATGAGCGATTCACCAGCACTCAAGCGCAGCGAACGATGATTGAGGGCGGAATGAGAAAGAAGGATCGACAAGTAAAAGGCAACGTAGATAAAATCAGTGCCACACTGATTTTGCAAAACCATCTTCAATTGAAAGGATTCTGATTTAAAAAATTAAGGCAGCTCCCACGATGAGAAGTTCTCACCCATAGTTTGTAGTCTTACTTTCCATCCCCTACCTTTGCGTTTTATTTTTATCGTATGATTTACCCGATTGTGATGTATGGAGACCCTGTTCTGCGCAAGAAAGCAAAGGACATCGTGAAGGGCGAAATGGATGTGAAGGCGTTTGCCATGGATATGTTTGAGACGATGGATGCAGCCCACGGAATTGGGTTGGCTGCTCCGCAGATTGGAAAAAGCATTCGCTTTTTTGTGGTAGATGCTTCTGCCTTGGAGGAAAAACCTGATTTAAAGGATTTTAAGAAAATTTTTATCAATCCCATTATTCTCAAGGAGGAAGGAGAGGAGTGGGATTTTGAAGAAGGATGTTTGAGTATACCAAATATTCGGGAGGACGTATGGCGCAAAGAGAAAATTCGAATCCGCTATTTTGATGAGGAATGGGTACAGCGTGAAGAGGAGTTTGATGATATGAAGGCTCGCATCATTCAGCATGAATACGACCACATCGAAGGGAAGCTGTTTATAGATTATTTAACACCGTTAAAAAGGAAATTGTTGAAAGGAAAGCTCACCGATATTAGCAAAGGTGATGTGGATACTGAGTACAGAATTTTGGCTCCGCTTCGTAAGTAGTTTGGATTTGTAAGTGTAATGTTGAAATTGGTTAGACTACATAATTTGCATCATTGAACATTAATTCTCGCCTTCCTGAAATAGGCACCTCTATTTTTAGCGTGATGTCTAAGATGGCGTTAGAGCATCAGGCTATTAATTTATCGCAAGGGTTTCCTGATTTTCCTGTTTCGGGAAAATTAATAGGCCTTATTTTTCAAAATATGAAGGCAGGCCATAATCAGTATGCGCCTATGCCCGGTGTGCCGGCTTTGCGGAAAATTATAGCAGAAGTAATAGCGAAAACTTACCAGCGGCCTACCGACTTTGAAACAGATGTTACCATTACGGCAGGAGGTACCGAAGCAATCTTTTCTACCATCACGGCTTTAATTGGATCAGGCGATGAAGTGATTTTGTTTGACCCTTCCTATGATTGTTACGATCCCGCTATTCGACTTAACGGAGGAATCCCCATTCACATCAATTTAAAACCACCGTATTTTGGCATTGACTGGCAAGAGGTTGAAGATAAGATCACATCGCGTACGAAAATGATAATGGTGAATACACCGCACAATCCAAGTGGGTCAGTGTTGAGCGAGTCGGATATGTTAGCCTTGCAGAAAATTGCGCTGAAAAATGATATGATTGTATTGAGTGATGAAGTCTATGAGCGAATTATTTTTGATGACATCTCACATCAAAGCGTTTTGAAGTATCCCGATCTTGCAAAACGAG
>JANPBK010000213.1:0-13800 GCA_031430395.1 Cyclobacteriaceae bacterium | reverse complement strand
GCAAACATCACAGGGTCTTCGTAGCGACCCAGGTCGCCAGAGAAAACAATTTTCTTCTGTTCGCGCTCCCCTTGCAATTTGAATTCCGCGAAAGCGGATCCAAGAATATGCCCTGAGTTATGAAAGTTCACAAACACATTTTTGCTGAGTGTAATTTCTTTTTTAAACGGATGACTCTCTACCAGCGTCAATACCTGCTTTGCATCTTCTACGGTAAACAATGGCTCGGGTTTGCTATGCTTCGAGTAGCCACGCTTGAAAGCAAACAAGGCCTCTTCCTCTTGCAGTTTGGCAGCATCCAGCAGCATGATCTTCATTAAGTCTTCGGTGGCTGCCGTGCAAATTATTTTTCCGACAAAGCCATCTCTTACCAATCGCGGCAAGTACCCAATATGGTCGATGTGCGCGTGTGTAATCACCACCAAGTCAATCGAGGCAGGGTCAACTGGCAGCTTGTCCCAGTTGCGTAGGCGTAATTCTTTTTGGCCTTGAAACATGCCACAGTCGAGCAATATTTTCTGCTGGTCAATTTCAAGTAAATATTTGGAGCCGGTTACGCTACGTGCTGCCCCTAAGAATTGTATTTTTACATTCATACATAATCGTTCCTGAAATGTAATTAAAAAGAACGATTAAGCGTAGTAAACTAACGCAAGGGAATACGGCTTTATTGAGTCGTTCTAATTTTAATTTCTCTTAATTATCCGTGGTTCACCAGAGTATTTAATTGAACTTACTACATCTGAGTCGATCTCAATGGATTCAGTAGCGTTGACGCGTACTCTTCCCATTTCTTTTGCTTCCACAACCGCATTTTCAACTTTATACTGACCTGCTTTTAGCTGCGACAACTTCCTAACCTCAGCATTTAGAAAATTTCCTTCGCCTTCTAATTGAAACACAATGGGACCTGCCAAGTCCATGGTAAGGTTACGCACTTCAAGTTCAGCATCGCCAGACATGGCACCAAGTAATGTAATATCCATTTCTTCTTCTTTGAATCCACGGATGTTAAATTGACCGGCCCCTTTCATTTTTAACTTAGATAAGTTGGGCATCGTTATATTTATTTTCACTTTGTCTTCTATATTGAATCCTTTCTCCCAGAACGTATTGCTTCTAGAACGATATCGGATTTCTAACGTTTCGCCTGAAACAGAGACTTCATATTTTCTTTTTTCTCGATCGGGTCCATCTAACTGAATGGAATATTCATCTCCTTGCTCTATTAACAAATCAAATATGCCTGTCATTTCTATTTCATTGAAATCAGTATAGCCGTATTGGTCTTTGAGTTTCAATGCTTTGTTTACAGTTGGTTCCGTGCAATTGATACATTCAAAGCCGTTATCTGTCATTTTCCAGGTTTTGTTAAAGTTGGAATCTCTATATCCATCATATTCACTATAATGATTGTCAATTAATCTCCATAGTTGTTCATCAATCACGAACGTTTGACCAACTGGAATAAAGAGTTCCAGATCCAATCGTTGAGCACGAAACTGAGCATCCTTTTTAAAAGTTAAATTTGAATCAAAAAGTAAAGTACTGTCTTGTTGTTGCACATTATAGGATACCATTTGTGCATTTTCTGCAGCCATTTTGCGGGTAGAACCTTGTGCTCTAAAACGTTGTACTAATTTCAGTTCTTTCCCTTCATAAGCTTTTATCGTGAGATCTGTCATGTTGTAATCATCCAGTCCAGTTTCATTTAATTTAAGCACAGGCACTTTGCCCTGTAGGTCAAATACTTGTTCCGTTTTGAATTCACCATCTTCTTTAAAGGAATAAATCAATTTTGGAACCGTAAAACTCAAGATCAAAATCCCTATGAAAAATAGGCCTGCAAGACTATACCCAATGGCTGGTCTAAAAAGTGACCGCTTTGCCAATATGGAACTTCCTGATAGTAATAATCCTAATGTAGGAATCAACACCACTACAAAAGCTGCAATCATGCTCCAGGTAGGAAAGGTATTTCGGAAGGCCTCCGTAGGCAGACTCAACCCTTGTATATCACCTCCCCAATAATCTGGCAGAATAGATGTGCTAAATAATCCCAGAAAAATTCCGAAGACAACAAGAATACTAATTAGTAATGCTAAGCCTATAAATAAGATAGCTAATCCAAAGATTACTCTGATTAATTCGAAAAAGAGTTTAACGATTGGACCTATAATTTTACCGATCGCAGTAAGAATGGTCGCTATTAACCGGAATGGGAAAAGAATGATTTTAGCCAACGTACTTTCTTCAGCTTCTTTTTCATTCAGGCTTTTCTTGACCGATGATTCTATATTTGAAAGAGTTACAGGCTCCCCTTGCATCTCCATTTTTTCGGTTATGCTCTTAGCTTCGGGCAACGCAATCCATAAAATGATATAAAGGAGAAATCCTACCCCCCCCACAATCGCCAACACCACAAATAGTAATCGAATGACCGTAACATCAGCAGCGAAGAAGGCTGCTACTCCACTTGCCACTCCACCCAATACTTTTTTCTCTGGGTCGCGGTACATTTTTTTTACGGTAGCTTCTTCCTCCAATTCATTCGAGGATGGGATTACTATCCAGAAAATGATGTAGACTAGAAATAATCCTCCATAACTTCCGAGAACTAACAAAGCAAAAAGTACGCGGGGCCAAACTGGATCTATATTGAAATAGTGACCAAGACCTGCACAGACACCACCTAATATTTTTCGTTTTTCATCACGAAATAATTTTTTAGAAGCAATTGGAGGAGTTCCCCCCGAAGATTTAGTTTGTTGGTAATTGGACTCACTTCTAGGTTGTTCATTTCCAACTTCTTGTTCTTCTGCTGCTTTAAAGTCACTGACATTACCCATCGTAGCAACTAAGCTTTGAACATCTTCCAGCGAGATGATTTGCTTTCCTTCATTCAGTTTAGAGAGGAAGATTTCTGCAATACGATTTTCAATGTCAGACAGAATTTCACTGCTATCTTCAAAGGCACCAAAGTATTGGTTGATAGAATCTAAATATTTGCGCAATGATTCGTATCCGTCCTCTTCGATGTGGAAGATGATACCGCTGATGTTTATACTGATGTTCTTTTTCATGGGAAGTATGAAATTTAAAAAAATGATTATTGGTTTTTAAGCTTTTACTTGAGATTTAGTCCGTACAGCTTCTGTGGAATCTACGAGGTCATCCCATGTTTCCGTCAAACCGTTTAAAAAAGAGCTTCCGGTATCGGTCAACTTGTAATATTTTCTGGGTGGCCCCGATTTAGATTCTACCCATTTGTATTCCAACAAGCCGGCATTCTTCAATCGAGTGAGCAACGGATACAGCGTTCCCTCCACCACAATCATTTTTGCGCGGGTTAATTCATCTAACATATCGGAAGCATATACTTCTCCCCGGGCAATGATGTGGAGGATACAAAACTCCAATATTCCCTTTCTCATTTGAATTTGCGTGTTTTCCAGATTCATACAGCACTTTTTTACCTTACTTAGCAACTTATACGCCAAAAGTACTATGTATAGCCAAGTACTGGATAGATTATTTTAAATTACTTTTAAAAACCCTTATTCTGACCTAACTTGATCGTTTTACACTATACTCTAAATCCTATGAGACTAGTCACTACTATTCTATTAGTGTTCATTTCTGTTCAATCAATCGGACAAGACACACATTATTGGACATATCGATATGGAACGCGGGCCGTATTGATGGGTGGATCTGCTGTCGGTGGTTTGGAGGATAACAGTTCCGTTATCTATAACCCGGCATTGTTGAGCTTAGTAAAAAGCACTTCGGTTTCTATTAACTCCAATGTCTATCAAGTAGTGAATATTACTGTTAAAGATGGTGCTGGCGCGGGCCAGGACGTTACCAGCAATCAATTTTCTGCTGTGCCTGTAACTGTTTCGGGCTTGATAAAAAAGAAAAAAACTTCAAGATGGACGATGGGCTATGCGATCATTGTACCAACAGAGTTTACCTTTAAAGCGACTGCAAGGCAAGATGCCTTAATTGATATAGTGAATAGTCCAAAGAGTCCTGGAAGTGAAGATTATGTAGGTCAGTTTTCAATCAACACTCGCTTATCAGAAAATCAAGGCGCCTTTGCAATTGCGTTTAAGATGAATAAGCATTGGTCGATCGGTTTAACCAATCAATTTATTTATCGGTCTCATAACTATGCTAAGAGTGAATTAAGTCGAGCGATCATGAATGATACAGTACTCGTTAGTGGACAGGTCATATTTAAAAATACATTGGTCAGTACGGGTGAGACTCAAAGCGTTGAATATACTAACTTGCGTTATGTTCCTAAATTTGGAATTGCCTTTTCTTCAGGAAATTGGTCAGCTGGAATTGCAATAGCGATGCCTAGTATTAATCTAACAGGTAGTGGAACGATTTTTCGTGATGTTTATGCAAGTAATTTATATTTCCCATTAAAAAATATTCAAGGTGATGGCGTAGTCAATGATCGACAAACAGCAATTCCAACTACATATAAGAGTCCTTTATCCATTTCAGTGGGCTTTACTTATCGGGCGCATCGCACGTTGATTGCGGTATCTACAGAATGGTTTGGTAAGATAGATTTATATGATATTATGTTACCTGTCGGATCGCCATTTAAAAGGCCAACTGATTTACCTATTGAGAATAATAAATTTTTACAATTGAACGCCTCTAACAAATCGGTAACTAATTTTTCGATTGGCATTGAACATGAATTGAATGAAAAAGTCAGTATTTGTACAGGCTTTCGAACCAACAACTCTTTTTACGACAGAGTATTTGATGATCGCATTTCGCAAGGGAATATTAAAGGATTCAATAAAGGTCCAATTAATCTGGATATTTCAGCCTGGAATATGTACCATGTAGTAATAGGTGGTACATTCAAGAAGGAGCGGAGAGATCTAAGTATAGGTGTCAACTTTAGTTGGGCTGATGAAGGAACTATCAAACAGTTTGCAAATTTTGAAAAACCAACACAACAAACTTTCTTGGTTGGGCAGAGAGTAAATACTACTGCAAGTATGGTTGCTTATGGAATCGTATTGGGTTACACCTTTCATGTTCGTTCAACAGATAGGTAAGAAATCTAATATTGAAGATGCTTAACCGTCATTCCCTTATTGATCAACTGTTTCAATGAATCAATTCCAATTTTAAGGTGGATATCTACGTAACTGGTTGTCACCACATGATCACTTGCTTCCGTTTTAACGCCATCAGGTGTCATAGGTGAATCGGAAACAAGCAGTAAGGCACCAGCCGGAATCTCATTGTAAAATGCAGTAGAGAAGATTGTAGCCGTCTCCATATCAATGGCCATCGCCCTGATTTTGATCAGGTAATTTTTAAAATCTTCATCCCATTCCCAGACTCTGCGGTTAGTGGTATAAACAGTTCCACTCCAATAGTCTTGGTTGTGATCGCGTATGGTAGTTGAAATTGCTTTTTGCAAAGCAAAGGCCGGGAGTGAAGGTACTTCAGGTGGAAAATAGTCATTCGAGGTACCTTCCCCTCGGATGGCAGCAATAGGCAAAATCAAATCCCCGATATTATTTTTTGATTTTAGACCTCCACATTTTCCAAGAAATAAAACCGCTTGTGGCATTACTGCAGTTAGGCAATCCATGATGGTGGCGGCATTCGGGCTACCCATTCCAAAATTGATGATCGTTATTCCTTCAGCAGTAGCGCTGCGCATAGCCTTATCCATGCCATGCACCTCAACGTTATGCCATTCGGCAAATTTCTTTACATAATTATCGAAGTTGGTAAGCAAAATATTATGGCCAAAATCTTCCAGCTTTATGCCGGTATAGCGGGGGAGCCAGTTTTCTACGATATCTTTTTTATTTTTCATCTTTGATCAGTTAACGAGTAGACTTCTTTCGAATGCACCAATTAAATCTTCCTGAAATCAATGCCACACTCAAAAAAGAGGAAGGCAAAGTATGGATTTTTGATATGATTCGGAAGAAATATATTATGCTAACACCTGAAGAATGGGTGCGGCAACATTTTATTCATTACCTGATTCATGAATTGAAATACCCAAAATCGCTGTTTCGAATTGAAAGCAGTTTGACTTATAATAAGCTTCAAAAGCGTTCAGATATTTTAATTTTCGACAGGAAAGGAAAGCCCTGGATGTTAATTGAATGCAAATCTGCCAATATTCGCCTTAGCCAAAATGCATTTAATCAAGTGGCTGTTTATAATATGACTGTCAATGCCAAATACATTGCCGTGACTAATGGCAGGATGCATTTTTGCTGTACGGCATCCAAAGATGGCGATACACCCTCTTTTTTAGAATCATTTCCTGCGTTTGAATGAAAGGCAATACTTCCTAGTACTTGGAAGTAATTGGGATGGATCTTTCATGCAACGGTATCAACAACTCGAAAAGAATATCGAATGGCTGATACCGTCTATTTTCTAGACCAAAAACTCTTTCACATCCGTATAAGTAGTATTAAAGGCATCTGAAACTCCTTTGTAGACGATCTTCCCGTTAATCACATTCAATCCTTTTTTCAAGTCAATATTTTCTGCACACGCCTTTTTCCATCCATGGGTAGCTAATTTTATGGCATACGGGAGGGTGGCATTTGTTAAGGCAAGGGTAGAAGTATATGGCACTGCGCCAGGCATATTGGCAACACAATAATGAACGACATCATCAATAATAAAAATAGGATCCTCATGTGTGGTAGGTCTGCAGGTCTCTATACAGCCGCCCTGATCAACGGCCACGTCAACCAATACAGTACCTGGCCGCATTGTTTTTAACATATCTCGTGTAATCAATTTTGGAGCTTTCGCGCCCGGTACTAATACACCACCGATAATTAAGTCATGCGTTTTTACTAATTCCCGTATCACATATTCGTTAGATACTATGGTATGCACATTTTTCGGCATGACGTCATCTAAATAACGAAGTCGGTTAATGTTGACGTCTGTTATAATTACATCTGCGCCCATTCCGGCAGCCATTTTAGCGGCATTGGTTCCGACCACGCCACCGCCTAAGATTAATACTTTCGCTGGCATTACTCCCGGTACGCCACCAAGCAAAATGCCACGGCCTTTCATTGGTTTTTCTAGATACTTCGCCCCTTCCTGAATGGACATCCGGCCAGCTACTTCACTCATGGGAACGAGCAATGGTAAACTACCATCTAAGCGTTCGACAGTTTCATAGGCCAAACAAACCGCACCGGTTTTCACCATGGCGTGAAGCAGTGGTTCGTAGGAAGCAAAATGAAAATAAGTAAACACCAGTTGATCTTTTTTGATCAAACTATATTCTTGCTCGATGGGTTCTTTGACTTTGATAATCATTTCAGCAATGGCAAAAACTTCTGCTGCTGTGGAAAGAATTTTGGCGCCAGCTGTTTTATATTCTTCATCGCTGAAACCACTGCCTACCCCAGCCTGGGTTTGCATATAGACAGTATTACCACGCTTTGACAGTTCCTGAGCTCCGGCAGGTGTTAGCGCTACGCGATTTTCATTATTCTTAATTTCTTTAGGTACTCCGATGATCATATGAATTAGATTAAAGTGTCTATTAGTTGATTTTCAAACGAGTGCGCAAATATAATAGGTATTTATGGATGTTAAGTTGTTGACTTCATGAGTGGAACGATATTGGGTATTGGTTAGCAATAAAATAATATCTTTCGGTATGATTTTAACGAACCTTTATGCCTTCTATGGTTCACTGCGAAGAGGCCAACATAACTATGACCGCTTTGAGTCTCACCTGCAATATCGATTTAGCGCCTGGATTAGAGGATACCAACTTTATTCCTTTGGAGATTTCCCGTTTGCTGTCAAAACGAATCAACAAGCACATAGAATTTTGGTCGAAATATTTGCCATCTCAGAAATGGAAGTAGAAAGAGAAATAGATGAACTGGAATTAGGTTATGGATACTATCAGGAATTGATTCAGATCGATCAACTTCAGGTTAGATTATATTTATTTAAAGACCAGGCAAATTATCCTCTTGTTTTGGGGGGTGACTGGGTGAAATTCTATCGGAGTTAAGCAGAATGTCGCTATTTTGTTTCGTTCAGATTTTGTGCTTTGAACCCTGCTTTTTTTTTCTCTACTTTTGAAATGCAAATCCCAACCCTTTGAGCATAACTAAAACAGCCTTTCCTGCCGTTTCTTCAAAGAGAAAAGTAGAAGTTCTTGCTGACTATCGACTTGCATGCGAAAGCCGTGAAGCCAGCTTACTGGGCCGAAAGGAAGTATTTATGGGGAAGGCAAAGTTTGGCATATTTGGGGACGGCAAAGAATTGGCACAGTTAGCAATGGCCAAGGTTTTCAAGAAGGGGGATTTTCGAGCAGGCTATTACCGTGACCAAACCTTTATGTTAGCCATTGGTGAGATGACCCTTCACCATTACTTTGCGCAATTATATGCACATACCGATGTGACTGCAGATCCTGCATCTGCCGGAAGATTAATGAACGGCCATTTCGCCACGCGGATGTTGGATGCATCCGGTTCTCTCAAAAATATTTCAGAATTAAAAAATAGTAGTGCAGATATTTCTCCTACGGCTGCACAAATGCCCCGACTCGTGGGACTGGCGTATGCTTCTAAGCTTTTTAGAAATAATCATGGACTTAAATCTTTTGCTAATCTGAGTACAAATGGAAATGAAATAGCATTTGGAACAATTGGAAATGCGTCTACATCAGAAGGAATGTTTTTTGAAGCAATCAACGCGGCTGGTGTATTACAAGTACCAATGCTGGTGTCAGTTTGGGATGATGAGTATGGTATTTCAGTACCAAAAGAATACCAAACTACGAAAGGAAGTATTTCCAAAATACTCGCTGGCTTTCAACGGGATAATGAAGATAAAGGCTTTGAAATTTTTACAGTAAAAGGTTGGGACTATCCAGCGCTTTGTGATGTCTATGCAAAGGCCGAAAAAGTTTGTCGCGAGGAACATGTCCCGGTGTTGGTACATGTGATTGAGATGACGCAGCCTCAGGGCCATTCTACATCCGGTTCTCATGAGCGTTACAAATCGAAAGAACGATTATCATGGGAAGTTCAAAACGATTGTATTCGCAAGATGCGCGAATGGATGATAGAAGATGGGCTGAGTTCTTCCAGCGAATTGGATGAATTAGAAAAAAATGCAAAGGCAACTGCAAAAAAGATAAAAGATCAATCATGGAAGGCCTTTAATGAAGGCATTCAAAAAGATCAACAAGCACTTGTTGCCCTTTTGGAACAGGTAGTTGTGGAATACCCAGATTTGCAAACCACACTGGATATCTTAAATAAAACAATAAATCCTGCTCGCTATGATGCGGTGAAAACGGCCAAAGCAATGCTTCGCTATTTGGCTGGCAAACCTTGTAGTATAAAAGAGCAATTGCTTGAATGGATGAACCAAGTAGCTGCAGAAAACGAAGATCGATATAATTCACACCTTCATAGTCAATCGGAATGGTCCGCATTAAAGGTAAAAACGGTTACTGCGATCTATTCAGAAAGTTCTATGCTTGTAGATGGCAGAGAAGTACTTCGTGCCTGTTTTGCAGAAGCGTTGCAGAGGGACCCTCGCATACTTGCATTTGGAGAAGACGTAGGAAGAATTGGTGATGTGAACCAGGGTTTTGCCGGGTTGCAAGAGAAATTTGGAGAATTACGTGTTACAGATACGGGCATTCGGGAGTGTACAATTGTTGGTCAGGGAATAGGTCTTGCATTACGCGGTTTGAGACCCATCGCTGAAGTTCAATATTTAGATTATCTGCTCTATGCGATACAGATATTGAGTGACGATTTGGCCAATTTGCAATACCGCACTAAAGGCGGACAAAAAGCACCGCTGATTGTTCGAACACGAGGTCATCGATTAGAAGGTGTTTGGCATGCGGGCTCTCCGATGGGGATGGTACTAAATAGCTTACGTGGAATTTTTATTTTAGTGCCACGCAATATGGTCCAAGCGGCCGGATTCTATAATACGCTTCTACAGGCCGATGATCCGGCACTGGTGATCGAATGTTTAAATGGCTATCGCTTAAAGGAAAAGCTTCCTGATAATATTGGAGAATATACATTGCCTTTAGGGGTTCCTGAAATTTTGAAAGAAGGAAACGATGTTACCATTGTTACCTATGGTTCAATGTGCCGTATTGTGATGGAAGGGGTGGAGGAGTTAACGGAAAAAGGAATCTCGTGTGAAGTGATTGATGTGCAAACATTATTACCGTTTGATATCCATTGCACAATTGTAGAATCATTGAAGAAAACAAACCGCATTGTGTTTGCAGATGAAGATGTACCGGGTGGTGCCACATCTTTTATGATGCAGCAAGTATTGGAAGTTCAAAAGGGGTATCAATATTTAGATGCAGCACCTCTCACAATCGCTGCGAAAGAGCATAGGCCAGCGTACGGTTCAGATGGCGACTACTTCTCAAAACCTAATCCGGAAGAAATATTTGATAAAATTTATGAGATGATGCGCGAGGCATCTCCAGATAAATTCCCAGCTGTTTATTAATTATCTTCGAATCGATTGTAGCGTAAAACTAGGAGTTGTAACTACATTGCTTTTATGTAGGGCCCGGTCTTGAATGGTAATTTTCAGCTTTAACTGTTTGATGCTAAACAATACATCGAAAGCCAACGACTTCATTGAGTAAATTATCTTTCCATCCAGCGGAGATTTTTTACCTGGATCATTGGAGAGCACCGGAAACCTTCCGCTAAACCCTTGTACCGAGCAATTCGGATAGATAAAATAGGTAGCTGGATCAAATAATACATCGTTTACATAAAAGTCAACAATGATGTTGTAGTAGTTAGGATTGAATTTGGTGTAAAGTGTATCAGTAACTACATTACTACTGTTTCGTTGCACTTCCCAGCGGGTACAATTAAAAGGAGTGATAAAATCTGGTAAGTTGAGGGTTGGATTGAGACGCTTAGTTTTAAAATTTACAATGGCGCCTTGATAAACGTAATAATATTGAAAAGCAAAAGTAGTATCGGTAATAAAAGAATCATCGAGTCCTAAATCGCCATCGCCATCTTTAAATTTTAGCGAAAATACAATGGAATCTTGTTGGCCTTTAGTGGATTTTCCATAATAGATATTACTAAATTCAATCTGCGGCACAATGGAATAATTAGGAGGGCTAAAGCACGCGTTAATACTGCACATAAGTAAAATCGCAAAACTTAAATTTCTGATCGATCTCATTTTATAACTTTGCATAAATAATATCCCTTGTCGTTCACCGAACAATTTAGCTCCTCTCTCACTTGTCTCAACGCAGCGAACTTTGAGGATATTGCCTTACGGCTTTTTCATTTTCAAGCAATCAATAGTCCGGTTTACAATTCTTACCTAAAATACCGCCATATCGATCACACAAAGATAGCGTCTCTTTCCCACATCCCCTTTTTGCCGATTAGTTTTTTCAAAAGTCATTCAGTAATGACCGGAAAATGGGAACCTCAGCTGGAATTTTCAAGTACAGGAACAACCGGTGAATTAACCAGCAAGCATTCTATTAAGAGTTTACCCTTCTATTTGGACCACGCACAACAAACTTTTGAGCAATTCTTTGGCCCGATGAATGACTATCACATTTTAGCCCTGCTACCCTCATACCTTGAGCGTAAAGGTTCTTCTCTGGTTGTGATGATCGAGCATTTCATTCGACAAAGTCAATCGGAGGATTCAGGCTTTTATTTATTCAACCAGGCTGAGCTGATGAAAAAAATGGAGGTCTTGCGATCGAGTAAAAGGAAGGTGATATTATGGGGTGTTTCTTTTGCCTTATTAGATTTGGCTGAGAAATTTGAAATCGACTTGAGTCATTGCATTATTATCGAAACAGGAGGTATGAAAGGGAGACGCAAAGAATGGATTAGAGAAGAATTACATTCGTTTTTATGTAAGCGCTTTAATGTAAAGCAGATAAGTTCTGAATATGGTATGACGGAATTATTGTCTCAAGCCTATTCTATGGCAAATGGCCTATACAAAGCCTCCCAATGGATGAAGATATGCCTTAGAGACATCAATGATCCGTACCAATACCTATCATTTGATAGGGTAGGGGCATTTAATGTGATTGATTTAGCAAATTTTAACTCTTGCGCTTTCATTGAAACTCAGGATTTAGGTAAAATAGAGCAAAATGGTTATTTTGAGATACTTGGACGAATTGACAACAGTGATTTAAGGGGATGCAATCTTCTAGTCGGATGACCGTTATTGTCGCTAGATGGCATTTAAACCAAGTTTAGTTTGGTTCAAAAAGAAAAGATTTATACTTTTGGAATTACCAAAGCCACATTTTATGAAGAAAATTTTAGCATTTATCCTTTTAGTCTCCTTTTTGTCGGCCTGTAGCCAGTATACTTGCCCAACATACAGTAAAAATGACAGCAAGAAGGAAATAAAGAAAGCAATGCCTCAGAACAGGATTTAATTCCTCAGAGGTATTTTTTTACATCCTTCAATTCGATCGTTGATTCGCTCATGATTACTAAACGTTCGACCACATTTCTTAACTCTCTGATATTTCCTGTCCATTGATTTACCTGAAGCGCTTTCAAGGCTTCTGCACTAATTTCCTTCTTTTTGGATCCTGTTTCTACAGCCAGATCGCACAAAAATTTCTCTACTAGTTTAGGTATATCCGCTAGTCTTTCATTCAAAGCCGGAACTTTAATGATGATTACTGAAAGTCGATGATAGAGGTCTTCGCGAAAGCGATGTTGAGCTATCTCGGTCTTCAAATCTTTATTGGTAGCTGCGATAACCCTGACATTGACACTGGTATCCTTTTCGCCACCTACCCGAGTGATTTTATTTTCTTGTAGTGCCCGTAAAACTTTTGCCTGGGCAGATAGACTCATATCGCCAATCTCATCTAAAAAAAGAGTACCGCCTTCTGCTTGTTCAAACTTGCCAATACGTTGTTTGATGGCCGATGTAAAGGATCCTTTCTCGTGCCCAAATAATTCACTTTCGATCAATTCGCTTGGGATAGCTGCGCAATTGACTTCCACAAATTCAAATTTAGACCGATTGCTTTTTTCATGTAATTGACGCGCTACCAATTCTTTTCCTGAACCATTAGGTCCAGTAATCAAAACGCGAGCATCTGTGGGGGCAACCTTTTCGATCATTATTCTGATCTCCTCTAAAGCCTTAGAAGTTCCAATCATCTCAAATTTATGAGACACTTTCTTCTTAAATTGACGGGCCTCTTTAAGTAGATTATTTTTGTCAAGTGCATTTCTAACCGTGATAAGTAAGCGGTTGAGATCAGGTGGTTTTTGTAAGAAATCATACGCACCCATTTTGGTAGCATCTACGGCTAATTCTGTCGTGCCATGTGCCGAAATCATAATAAAAGTAGAGCCGATTCCTTTTTCCTTTGCCTTTTGCAATACCTCCATACCATCCATCTTCGGCATTTTAATATCACACAACACTAAATCAAAGTGCTCACTTTCTAATTTTAGCAAGCCTTCCACTCCATCTTTAGCTTCCTCTACTTGCAATCCAAGTTCTTTTTGATCGAGTAAAATATCCTTTAACACAGCGCGTATACTTGCTTCATCTTCTATGAGTAGAACTTTGGGCATGTTGGTTGTTTTGAATTTAAAGACTTTAAGTAAAGAATTGACGATAATAATTTGTGGCTTGAAATAAAAAAGTAAAATTAGAAATTATAACTTTTGTGAATGGGGTTATATTTAATGATCAATGATTTTTAAA